>NZ_JAOPWB010000084.1 GCF_025965855.1 Mycobacterium sp.
CCCGGATTCGGGACCGTACTGGCAGGGTCTCAAGGACGGCAAGTTGATGCTGTGCCGCTGCGACGACACCGGCAAGTGGATCCATCCACCATTGGAACGCAGCCGGTACACCGGTGGCCCGGTGCACTTCGAGGAAGTCAGCGGTGACGGCATCATCTTCAGCTACATCGTGGTCCGCCAAGCCCTCGTTCCCGGCCGCACGCCGCCCTATGTCGTCGGGCTCGTCGAACTGGTTGAGCAGCCGGGACTGCGGATCAACGCGGTGATCGATGCCGATCCAGTCGATGTCCGAATCGGTCAGCCGGTGCAGCTGCGCATCGTCGATCTTGGGGAAAGTGGTTATCGCATACCCGAATTCGTCATCAAAGAGTCATAGGGAGCAGCGCATGCGCAGAATGGACGGTCGCGTCGCCTTCATCACGGGAGCCGGCAAGGGGCAAGGGCGCTCCCACGCTGTCCGATTGGCCGAGGAGGGTGCCGACATCGTCGGTGTCGACATCTGTCGCCAACTCGACGGCGTGCTGTATGCGATGGCCACACCCGAAGACCTAGACGAAACCGTCAACCTGGTGGAGAAGACCGGTCGGCGGATGATCGCCCGTCAGGCTGACGTCCGCGACCGCAAAGCACTTCAGGCCGCCTTCGACGACGGCGTCGCGGAATTCGGTTACATCGACACCGTGGTGGCCAATGCCGGCATCGTGCTGAACCGGGTGGACGAACCCGATCCCGAGGCGGCGTGGGAACTCGGTATCGGTGTGCTGCTCACCGGTGTCTGGAACACCCTGCAGATCGCCAGTGCCCACATGATGAAGTCCGACCGTGGCGGTGCCATTGTCGCCACAAGCTCGATGGCCGGGCTGAAGGCCCTGACCGACGGCAGCGGCGGCGCGGACGCCTACGCCGCGGCCAAGATCGGCGTCACCGGCCTGGTGCGGGCCTACGCGCATCGTCTGGCCGCCAAGAACATTCGGGTTATGGCGATCGCGCCGACCGGTGTCAACACGGCCATGATCGTGGAGAACCCGGCGCTGTTCGAGGTGATCGCCCAGAACGAACACCTCGCCAGGGGGATGGCCAATGCCCTGCCGGTCACGCTGATCGAACCGGCCGACGTGTCGGAAACGGTGTTGTTCCTGGTCTCCGACAGTGGCCGGTACTACACGGGCACGACGCTGATGCTTGACGCCGGCATGAACATGGTCTGAGGCGGCTTAGCGCGCCGGGATCAGCTCAACAACTTGCCGGTGCCCAGGTCGGAATAGGCCTCGGCGAAGCGGCCAAGCACCGCGCCGACGACCTCGACCGAATACATCTGGTCGGGTGCGATCGCCCACATGCAGAAGCCCCAGGCCGGGCTCTCGCGATAGGCGGTCCACATCGCCTCGCGGTCGGGTACCGAGGTGACCCCAGCGTCGATCAGCCGACCGCGATAGTTGTCCAGCAGCTCGCGCTCGTGGGCCCGCCGAAGCTCCGGGGACAGTGCGGCGATCAACGCGTAACCGACGTCGTGTGACCACGAGCCGCGCCGGATCAGCTGCCAGTCAAGGACACCCATCCGGCCGTCAGGCAGCACATAGGTGTTGCGCGGATGCGGGTCGCCGTGCAGCACTGTGATCGGGTCGCGGGCCACCCGCTCCTGGAGTCTCCAGAACGCCGACTCCATCCCGTCCATGTCGGTGCCCGCCGCATCCAGCAGCGCCTTCTTGTACGGGGCGTCGACGAGCGCGCGGATTATCGCAAACCCGTTGTCGCGCAGAAAGCCTGCGAATCTGCCCGTAACGGGATCCTGTAGCCAGGACAGGTCGCCGCCGTCGACGAGCCGTCGGCTGCTCCAGAACGGAGCGTGCAGTTGGCTTAACGTGGCGAGCAGTGCGTCGGCCTGGTCGACGGTAAGGCCGGATATCGCGTCGGGGACCTGCGCGCCGCGCAAGGTGATGTCCTCTCCGAGGATGAGAAACTGCGACGGACCGTCTAGGTGGTCGGCGAAGTAGGTTGTCATGGTCTCAACGTTCAGGGCCGGGCGCAGGTCGCGGTAAAACCTTGTCTCGTCGTCGTACAGCACGGTCCCGCCGCCCCCTTCGGACAGCGATTCGTCGAACGCCTCCGGCAGGTCGTGCACCGTTCCCAATTGCGTTTTGATGAAGAGCCGCTGTGGAATTCGGGTATGTGGATCGGCATAGTTCACATCGAGGTGCACGTGCGACGTGGTGCCCTGCCAGGTGTGCCCAACCGTGACGTCGGTTACCTGTACGTCAGGATCGTGTCGGCGCAAAAGCGACGTCAACACGTCGGGTGTGACGTCGTCGGCGGACTGAAGCGTGACTTGCAGGGCTTGGCCGGTCATCACAATCCTCATCGGTGAGATACAACTATGACAGTTGACTGTCATAGTATCACCAAAGGCGGTGAAGAAGCCGGTTTTCGTGCCCTAGGTAAAACGGCTGACTACGTGGCCTTGACGGGGCGAAACAACGGCAACCACACCCGGCTGTCCTCCGCGCCCGACACCGCGGTCCAGTCTTCGAAGAAGACCTCAACCGGCATACCGACGCTGATCTGGTCCGGGGCGACGTCGACCACGTTGGTGATCAGCCGGGTATCGGGTTCCTCGGAAAGCTCGACGATCGCCACGACGTAGGGCGGTTCGAAACCCGGAATCCAATTCTGCCGGTTGACCGTATACGCCGCGACGACGGCGCGCCCGGAGACGGCTTCCGGCGCAATGTCGGTGCCGCGGCATCGCCAGCAAGCCGGCCCCGGCGGGTGGAAGAAGTGGCCGCATCCGTGACAGCGGGTGATCAGCAACTCGCCGTTGCGCCCGCCGGTCCAGAACGCATGCGACTCGGCGGTAGGGCTGGGCGCCAATCGCAACTGGGGGCGTTGGTAGCTGCTCTCCGCTGAACCGACGTGAGATGTCATGATCCGACCAACGATCGACCGATGACCAGCCGCTGAATCTGGTTGGTGCCTTCGAAGATCTGGGTGATCTTGGCTTCGCGCATGTAGCGCTCGACGCGATAGTCCCGGGTGTAGCCATAGCCGCCGAACACCTGGACGGCGTCGGTGGTGACCTTCATTGCGGCGTCGGTGGCAATCAACTTCGCTACTGAAGCGTTGCGCGAGTAGGGCAATCCCGCGTCGCGGCGGCGCGCTGCGTCCAGGTACGTGGCGCGCGCAGAGTCGACCGCCGCGGCCATGTCGGCCAGCAGGAACGCCAGGCCTTGATGATCAATGATCTTGCGGCCGAACGTCGACCGCTGCTGAGCGTAGGAAACCGCCTCATCGAGGGCGGCCTGCGCCAGTCCGACAGCCACCGCGGCGATGCCCAGGCGTCCGGAATCCAGTGCGCTGAAAGCGATCTGGAGGCCCTGACCCTCGGCGCCGATCCGGCGCTCCGTGGACACGAACGCATTGTCGTAGTGTGCCGCGGTGGTCGGGATGGCATGCAAGCCCATCTTCTCCTCGGGCTTGCCGAATGTGAGTCCGTCGGTGTCCTTGTCGACCAGGAAGCACGAAATGCCCTGTCCGCCTTGGCCCGTACGGGCGAACAGGCTGTAGAAGTCAGCTATGCCGCCGTGGGTGATCCATGCCTTGGCGCCGTTGACGCGATACCCGCCGTCGACTGCGGCAGCCTTGCAAGTGAGTGCGGCGGCGTCGGAACCGGCCTGCGGCTCGGACAAGCTGTAGGCACCGATCGTATGACCACCCAGCATGATTGGCAGCCACTGCTGCTGTTGCTCGTCGGTACCGAACGTGATCAACGGATGGCAGGCCAGGACGTGAACGCTGACGGCTACGGCGACTGCCGTCCAGCGAGCGGCCAATTCCTCGAGAACCTGTAGGTACACCTCGTAGGGCTGTCCGCCACCGCCCCATTCCTGCGGGTGCGGCAATGTCAGCAGCCCGGTCTCACCCAGAGTCGCGAAGACGCCGTCGGGATAGCTCTCGTTCTTCTCGTGCTCGTCGACGATCGGATCGAGCACCTTGTCCGCAACGTCGGCGGCCAGTCGAACGAGTTCGCGTGCTTCGGGTGTCGGCAGCAGGCGCTCGACGGTCATGGACGCCCATCCTGCCAGTCGCAACCGGTCAGCTCGACAGAGATATCCCACAGCAGTCGCGCGCTGTCCACCTCGCGGGCTTTGTCTTTGAGTTTGGTGGGCTTCGGTGTGCCCCACTGGTGCATCAGGCCGCGCGGCGCGATGTAGGTGCCATTCGGCAGTGTCGTGGTGATCGCCTGAATGGTCGAGCGGGCACCGTCGGCCGGGCTTTGTGCGATGCGCGGTGAGAGCACCCGGCCCGCCCACTGCAGTACACCCGAACCGTTGCGGGTGATCCCGGTGTCGGTCATGCCGGGATCGGAGGCGTAGGCGGTCTTGCCGCGGGCGACCAATTCGCGCACGAACAGCAGGTTCGCCAGTTTGGATTCCCCGTACGCCGACCACGGGTTGTAGTGGCGATGGTGATAGTTGAGGTCGTCGAAGTGGATGCGGGCGGTGTTGTAGTTGGTGCTGGCCACCGACACGACGCGGTCGCGGATTCGGTCGCCGAGCAGACATGTCAATGCGAAGTGGCCGAGGTGGTTGGTGCCCATGTGAGCTTCAAAGCCGTCGGCCGTGCGGGTTAGCGGCAAGCCCAACACACCGGCGTTATTCACCAGCACATCGACGTAGTCGACGGTGTCGGCGAACTTGCGCACGCTGGTGAGGTCGGCCAGGTCGAGCTCACGCACCTCGACATCGCCGGGCATCGACGACGCGGCGTCGTACGCCTTTGTCAGGCTCCGGCAGGCGATCACCACTTCGTGGCCGGCGGCGGCCATTGCGCGTGCGGTCGCCTTCCCGACGCCGCTGTTTCCGCCGGTGACGATGATGCGCACGTTGCGATGCCCTCCTTCGTGACAGTTCACACAAACAGTAAACTATTTATCGCTTTGGCAAAACGGTAAGGAGAGACGTTGACCGATACTCGCCCGACTGGTCGGGTTCAACCGCTCGGATGACCTGGCTAGAGCGGATCTGCGCAGTCCACGGACGCAGTGAACGCGTAGCGGTGATAGGCGAAGTGGGCTCCGTGAGCGGTCGCGAACTGATCGGAAAGGCCGTCGCGGCCGCGGACCTGCTCGCCGACCTCGACGCGTACGCAGGCCAGCCGATCCCTGCGTTGCTCACCACCAACGCCGACGCGCTTGCACTGCTACTCGGCGGTGCCGCCGCCAACAGGCCGCTCGCTCCGCTCGGGCCGCGGCAGACTTCCGCAGAACTGACCGAAACGGTGCGTCGGAGCGGCTCGTCAGTCCTTCTCGCCGAGGCTGCGTTCGCCGAGACGGCCCGCCACGTTGCCGATGCGGTGGGGATACGGGCGATTACAACACCCTTCTTGCCAGTGTCGAGGCGCCCATTGCATCCGGAACCAGGGTCCACGGCGATCTACCTGCACACCGCGGGAACAACCGGAGTTCCCAAGCGGGTTCCGCTCAGCGAGCGAGTGCTCGACGCTCGCGCCGCGCTTTTGCGTCGCCTGATCGGCATTGGTCCCGACGACCGCTATGCCACCGGCTCACCGTTACATCACATCGGGGGACTGGGCAATGTCCTGGTGGCCCTTACGGCCGGTGCGGCAGTCATCTGTACCACCAAATTCTCCTTCGATTGGTGGCGCAACCTGAGGCAACTTGATGCCACCCACTGCCTGCTCGTGCCGACCATGATCGAGATGTTGCTTAGCGAGGGGCTTCTCGCCGCAGTTCCGCTGAAGACGTTGATCTACGGCGCCTCGCCGATCACCGTCGACACGTTGCGACGCGTTCTTGAGTTTCTTCCCGACGTCGCGATGGTCAGCCTCTACGGCCAAACCGAGGGCAGCCCGATCACCAGCTTGGGCCCAGACGATCATCGGTTGGCTGCGGTCAAAGATCCCGACGTCCTGTCCACCGTCGGCCGGCCAGTGAGCGGCCTTCGTCTGCAGATCGACGAGCCCGACCGGGCTGGAATCGGCGAAGTGTTCGCCGCCGCGGCGCACCTTTCCGCCCAGGCCGCCGATGGGTGGCTGCACACCGGTGATCTGGGTGTGGTGGATGCCGACGGTTATCTCCGTCTTCGCGGTCGTCGGCACGACATGGTGGTTCGCGGTGGGGAGAACATTTATCCGCTAGAAGTCGAGAATGTGCTCAGCGCCCACCCCGCGGTTGGCGCGGTCGGCGTTGTGGGCGTGCCAGATCCGCGACTCGGAGAAACCCTGGCCGCGTTCATCGTTCCGACGAACTTGGCTCATCCGCCACAACCCGAGGAACTGGGTTCCTTCGCCCGCCTCAACCTCGCCGGCTTCAAGATTCCGCAATACTGGTATGCGGTCACCGAGCTGCCCCTTAACAGCGCAGGCAAGGTCATTCGCGCCACACTTCGGGCGTCACATCTGGAGCGTCGGCACACAGCGTCAACTTGAGTTATCTGCGCACGCCGGCCCAGGAGGCGGGGCAACACGTTCCCGAGGATCTGGCGAAGGTACAGCTGTCGGAGTTCTACCCGATGGCGCATTTCGTCGTGGGAATCCGAAACAGCGCAAGCCAGTGGGTGGTCTGGCCGGACTTGTATGGCGACTGGCCTAGACGGTATCCGTTATATAGTTTAACGTCTCGATCTATGCCGATAGCCGTGCGAAGCCCGGTCACATCAGCAGATCGACCGAGTCGTACTTTTCGTCGGCCGGAGTGTGGCGACGTTGGTCACTCATTCGAGCTGCCAGCCACAAAGAGCCGGGCCTCGCTGGTCGCTTTGATCGTCGCCGCAGCTGCTGTCGGCGGGCTCGTGCTGACGCCACCACCGCGGGCGCATGCCGCTCCGGCGCCTGAGGTCGAGTATGTCTACGACGTGGTGGTGCGGCGGCATTACGGATTTCCTAACAATGACGCGCTCAGCTACGGCCACGGAATTTGCGACAAGGTCGGCCGGGGCGAAGGCTATCGGCAGGTCATGGGCGACGTGAAGAGTGATGTCACCCCCAGCGACGAGTTCGCGGCTAATTACCTGGTCTCATATGCGGTCAATTTGCTTTGCCCTGAGCTGATATGGCAGCTGCGGAACTCAGCCGCTGGCTACCAACCGCCAGGCGGAGCAGCCGCGCCTGATACCTATTACTGAGGCTAGCCCCGACCAGACGTGATCGCCGCGCCGCAGATGTCGCCGGGAGCGCGCCGTTGCCGAGAAAGCTCCGTCAACCGCCACCGCTACAACGTCGAAACTGTCAAGATCGCTCGCGGTTACGCGTCCAGCTTGCTCCTGGCAGTGTGGGGTCACCTACCCGACCGAGCTGGCGCGGCTTGTGGCTATCCTGGCTGGACGCCGGATTCCACCCGACCCGCGGCGGCCCGGCGCTTCACTCGGTGGCGCATGCGGGCTTTTTCGGTCATCGTTTATTCATCGATAATGATCGAGAATCGATGAGAATCAGTGAGCCTCTTTAGGCCTTCGCATTGACCTATTCCCTTGTCGCACAGGTATTTACCGGTGTTCTTGGGAATCAATGAGAATCGCGATTTGCGAATCCGTTGGTCGCGGGTTCGAGTCCCGCCCGCCCCACAAACCCCACTGTATTACCTTGAATCGCCCCGGCGAGTCCCGAGACTTACTGGTATGAGAGCTCAGTGGTTGGCTGGGCTCCGTGTTGAGCATAGGGTTTCCAGGCCGACGGCCTGAATCGCTCTGAACCGGCTCGGGTGTTTCGTCGGCGACAGTGATTCGTCGTAGGTTAATGATCCGTGACTGGTTGGAAAGAGTTCACCGAAGCCGCCCCGCAAATCGCGGCCACGTTTGCGCGCCGACACGCTGCTACGGGCAACCTGTGCATGCTCGGCACCCTGCGGTCGGACGGATTCCCGCGGATCAGCCCCGTCGAGCCGAGGTTCTTCGAAGATCAGTTATGGATTTCCGGCATGCCCGGCACCACGAAGTTCAAGGACCTCGCGCGCGATCCGCGCTTCTGTCTACACACCGCGACCGTCGACACCGAGGTCAAAGACGGCGACGCGAAGTTATGGGGCATCGTCGACGACGTCCAGGACAAGGCTCTGCACCAACGGTTCGCCGAGGATCTGTTCCAACGGACCGGCTTCGATATCCGGGGTCAAGACTTCGATCACTGCTATCTTGCTGATTTGATTGGCGGTTCTGCAGTGCAGGTAGCTGATGGCCACCTGGACATCACGATCTGGAAGCGCGGCGAGTCGGAGCGCGTCGTACGGAAGCACTAGCTCACCTCGACAATGTATCAAGGGCAACCTCCACGCGGATAAGGGCGGGAGGACGGCTCACTGGCCACTTCTCAGCCGACGAACTGGATCGCCTCGGTTAGTCCGGAGGCTTTCTGATCTGAGAGCTCAGCCGGCGGCTGGTCTCCGGTGTTGAGCGGAGTAGGCCGTCTCTAGATCGACGGGCGGGATGTCGCCGCAGTATTCGTAGAGGCGGCGGTGGTTGAACCAGTCGACCCATTCGGCGGTGGCGAGCTCGACTTCCTCGACGGCCCGCCAGGGCTTGCGTGATCTGATCAGCTCGGTTTTGTACAGGCCGTTGATGGTCTCCGCCAGCGCGTTTGTCATAGGAGCTGCCGACCGCACCGACCGAGGGCTGGATACCTGCCTCGGCGAGGCGTTCGGAGAACCGGATCGACGTGTAGTGCGATCCCTGATCCGTATGGTGGACAACATCTTTGAGGTCCAGTACACCTTCCTGCTGGCGGGTCCAGATCGCCTGCTCGATCGCGTCGAGCACCATGGACGTGGCCATCGTTGATGCGACCCGCCAGCCCAGGATCCGCCGTGCGTAGGCGTCGACGACAAAGGCCACGTAGGCGACCCCCGACCAGGTGGACACGTAAGTCAGGTCAGCGACCCACAGCCGGTTGGGCGCTGGCGGGCCGAAACGACGCTGCACCAGATCGGCAGGCCGCGGTGCGGTCGGGTCGGCGATCGTGGTCCGCCGGGCTTTGCCCCGGACCGCGCCGATCAGTCCAAGTTCGGCCTTCAGCCGCTCGACCGTGCAACGGGCCACCGCGATGCCCTCACGGTTCAGTGCGAGCCACACCTTGCGGGCACCATAGACCCCGTAGTTGGCAGCGTGAACCCGCTCGATGTGCGGTTTGAGGGTCTCGTCACGCGCACATCGCGGCGGCTGGGTTCAGGATCGCCCCAGAGATTCGAGATCGGGAGACTGCCTCGCGGATGGGTCGAGTTCGCGAGCAGAACTATGTAGGTACCTGAGGTCTGTACAGCGCCAGCGAGCAGTACAACTTTCAGAGCCCCGTCGGATAGGTCTCTGGTACCTCCCCCGCGATCCACTTGCTTGTGACGTCTAGCGGCTCCACGGCGCGGGTGTTGTCGATGTGGATCATCGCGTCGAACTGCTCGGACGGTCGGACATGGAAGTAGTGGCTCTGCCGTTCGGTATCTGGCCGGTAGATCACTCCGATCGCTCGGGCCAAGCGGACCTCATCGAGCGGTTCTGCCGCCGGTCTGCCCTCGCGGCGCATCGCGACGTAAAACGCGTCGGTCCCTGCTTCGTGGAACAGTTCCTCGATGCCGTTGGGCAAGCCCGGCCGAACGGTCTTGCGTTCGGCGATCCCGCCCCATTCGCTGGCCGCGGTGACCGTTCCCGTGTAGGTGCTGAACCCGATCAGGCGCGTCTCGCTCCGATACATTTGACGGGCCAGCGTGCCCAGTGTGGTCTGCCCATCCGCGTATACCTCCGTTGCCCGCGCGTCGCCGACGTGGGAGTTATGTGCCCACACCACGATTCGCGAGGTTTGTGGGGGCACAACCTCGTCATCCAGATGCGTGAGCAACGTATCCAACGTGTCGGCCATGTGGATGTCGCGCCGGTTCCACGAGTTAACCCGCCCGGAAAACATGGTGCGGTAGTAGGCCTCGGCGTTGTGCACCACCATGGCGTTGCGTTCGGCATAAAACTGCTCGTCCTCAGTGAGCAACCCGTCGCGACGCATGTATTCCATCGAGTTGCGCTGAAGCTCGACAAGCTGATCAATCGCTTGCTCCTCGCAGGACTGTCCGGCGCCGAAAGCCGCCGCGAATCCGTATGCCTGCCCGTCGTCGTCGGCCGACACGTGGTCGAAGCACGAATAGCGTTGCCGTGCGCGGGCGGCCGCCGCGGGGTCGACGATGTCCAGATATGCGATGACCTCCTGCATCGACCGGTGCAGGCTGTACAGATCCAAGCCGTAGAAACCGGCCTGG
The DNA here is from genome assembly GCF_025965855.1 of Mycobacterium sp. Classification (GTDB taxonomy): domain Bacteria; phylum Actinomycetota; class Actinomycetes; order Mycobacteriales; family Mycobacteriaceae; genus Mycobacterium. The sequence continues at coordinate 10,244 of NZ_JAOPWB010000084.1, forward strand.
TGCCTAGCATTGACGCGCTGATTGCGCTCCCGCAGCCAATCGGCGAAGTCGCGGACCACCGTGTTGCGCCACATCCACGTCGGAAACCGCTGAAACCCGTTCAGCGCCTCGTCGGCGGTGGCATCACCTATACCGCGGACGAAGCGGTTGACACGGTACGCGTCGGGCCAGTCTCCCTCGACGGCGACCGCGCAGAAGTCCTTATCTTCGATAAGCCACTTCGTGATGTCGGCGCGTGCTTGGTAGAACTCGTGCGTGCCGTGGCTGCTCTCGCCGATCAGTACCACGCGGGCGTCGCCGATCAGATCGTCCAGCACCTCACGTGGCGGAACGCCTCCGGGCGCGTGAATCCAGACGCGGCGAACCTGATCGGCGGGGGACTCGGCGGCGACGGCCGCGGCGGGGGTCGGCGGGGTAGCGAGCAGCTGGCGCACCTCCTCGTCGGTGGTTTGGTCGAAACGCCAGTAGGATTCGCCGACCGCCAGGAACGGCTGGGGCATGGTGGCGATGACGAAGTCGTCGACCAGGCCGGCGAATTGCCGCCACGTCGATTCGGGTGCTGCAGGCACGGCGATGACGATCTGCGCCGGCTCCCTCTCACGCAGCGCCTGCACCGCGGCGAGCATACTGGCCCCGGTGGCCAGGCCGTCGTCGACGAGGATCACCGTCTTGCCGGTTACCTGTACCGGCGGGCGGTCGCCGCGATACGCCGAATTGCGCCGGATCAGCTCGCGGCTCTCGCGTTCGGCGACCCCACGCAGTTGCCCAGGGGTGACTCGCAAGGCCCGGACCACGTCGTCGTTGATCACCACCCGACCGCCGAGAGCCATTGCGCCCAACGCTAATTCGCCGTGTCCCGGGGCACCGAGCTTGCGCACGATGAACGCGTCAAGTGGGGCGCCGAGTGCGGCTGCCACCTCCCAAGCTACCGGGATGCCGCCCCGCGCCAGCCCAAGCACGACGACATCGCTCTTCCCTCGGTACGCGTCGAGCAGGCGCGCCAAGACTCGACCCGCCTCGCGGCGGTCGCGGAACGTGCGCGG
>NZ_JAOPWB010000264.1 GCF_025965855.1 Mycobacterium sp.
AAACCTGTCCCTAGTACGAGAGGACCGGGACGGACGAACCTCTGGTCCACCAGTTGTCCCACCAGGGGCACCGCTGGATAGCCACGTTCGGACAGGATAACCGCTGAAAGCATCTAAGCGGGAAACCTTCTCCAAGATCAGGTTTCTCACCCTTTTAGAGGGATAAGGCCCCCCGCAGAACACGGGTTCGATAGGCCAGACCTAGAAGCCCAGTAATGGGTGTAGGGAACTGGCACTAACCGGCCGAAAACTTACCAACACAAATCGCAACCACATTCCAGGCGCACGACGATTCCGTCGTGTAATGCCACACCCCCCACCAGCACAACCAAACAAAATAGTGTTTCCGCAATAGAGTTACGGCGGCCACAGCGACAGGGAAACGCCCGGTCCCATCCCGAACCCGGAAGCTAAGCCTGTCAGCGCCGATGATACTGCCCGATCGGGTGGAAAAGTAGGACACCGCCGAACATAAACAAAAACGCCCCCGGCAACGGGGGTGTTTTTGTATTCTCCTTGCCGTCCAACGTCGAGTTGTTGCGGTGATTATCAAGAAATCGCCACAACAACTCGACGTTCGGCGGCCTAGTCAAATAATGTCAAATTTGCCGGCGCGCGCCTTTTCTCCAAGCCGAGCAGGGTCCGCTTTCGGTCGAGCCCGCCGCCGTATCCCGTGAGGCTTCCGTTGGCACCGATTACGCGGTGGCAGGGAACGACGATCGCGATGGGATTGTGGCCGTTGGCCCAGCCTACGGCGCGCGCGGACCCCGGCGCGCCGATCTGGTCGGCGATTTCCCCGTACGAACGGGTCTCGCCATACGGAATGGTCAGCAGCGCCTGCCAAACTCGCCGCTGGAATTCGGTACCCCGCAGCTCGAGCTCGACGTCGAAGTCGGCGAGCTCGCCGGCGAAATAGGCGATTAGTTGTTCGACGGTCTCGTCAAAGGCCCGCGGATCGGGCGACCAGTCGGCCCGGTCCGGTTCGTAGGTCTGGTCGGCCATCCGCAGATTCGTCAAAACCGAGCCACGCCCGGCCAGGGTCAGGAATCCGATCGGGCTGTCGATGGTGCGGTAGCGGATCATGCGACCTCCTGTGGTGGCCAGTGGTTTACCGGATGCTCGAGGGTGGTCCACAGATGTTGGGTGGCATACGAGCGCCAGGGCCGCCAACGGGCGCTGCGCGCGATGAGCTTTCGCTGATCCGTGGGCAACCCGAGTTCCTTCGCGGCCAGCCGGAGTCCGAGGTCGCTGGCGGGAAAGGCATCCGGGTCGCCCAGGGCGCGCATCGCGATCACCTCCGCGGTCCAGGGGCCGACGCCGGGCAGCGCCAGCAACTGCGCGCGTGCGGTGTCCCAATCGCTGCCGGCGTCCAGGGCTACGCTTCCGTCGGCAAGTTCGGCGACCAGGGCGGCGAGCGTTCTCTGCCGGGCCTTCGGGACCGCGAGGTGGATGGGATCGATCTCGGCGAGCTGTTCGACCGATGGGAAGGTATGGGTCAACGCGCCCCCGGGGTCGTGGATCGGCCGCCCGTAGGCCGCGACCAGCCTGCCCGCGTGGGTTCTTGCGGCTTTGGTCGAGACCTGTTGGCCGAGCACGGCGCGCACCGCGAGCTCCGCCTCGTCGACCGTGCGCGGAATTCGTTGTCCGGGGGCCTTCTTCACCACGGCGGCCAGTTCCGGGTCGCCGCTTAGGGCGTCGACCACCGCTTCGGGGTCGGCATCGAGGTCCAGTAGGCGCCGGCAACGGGCGATCGCGGTCGTGAGGTCGCGGAAGTCGTCGAGTGCCAGCTGGCAGCGCACGTGATCGACGGCCGGTGCCAGCGTCACGACGGCGCTCCCTCGGGGCAGCCGCAGGCTGCGCCGGTAGGCGCCGTCGCGGAGCTCCTCGCAGCCTGGCACGGTGCCGGCCGCGAGGTGGCCGAAGACGCCCTCGTACGCGAACGGTGTGCGTACCGGCAGCCGAAGGCACAGCGTCCCAGGTGAATTCGTGTCGGCCCGGTTCCGGACGGCTGCCCGCTGGCGTAGCGCCGTCGGCGTGGTTTCGAACACCAAGCGCACGGTGTCGTTGAACTGCCGGATGCTGGAGAACCCGGCGGCGAAGGCGACGTCGCCGAACGGCAGGTCCGTGGTCTCGATGAGCACCCGGGCGGTCTGGGCGCGTTGCGCGCGGGCCAGCGCGAGTGGACCGGCGCCGACTTCGGCCCGCAGGAGCCGCTCCAGCTGGCGGGTCGTGTAACCGAGGCGGCCCGCGAGGCCGCCGACGCCTTCCCGGTCCACGGTGCCGTCGGCAATCAACCGCATCGTGCGCGCAACGACGTCACCACGCACATTCCATTCCGGAGAGCCGGGCGACGCGTCGGGGCGGCACCGCTTGCACGCCCGGAAGCCCGCTCGTTGGGCGGCGGCCGCAGTCGGATAGAACCGGACGTTGCGGGCGAACGGCGGCCGCACGGGGCAACTGGGCCGGCAATAGATCCGCGTCGTCAGAACCGCGGTGACGAACCAGCCGTCGAACCGGGCGTCCTTGGACTGGACCGCCCGGTAGCAGCGTTCGAAATCGTCGTGCACGCTTCCACAGTTACACCCGCCCACCGACAAAACTGGCGGAAAAGCGACATGATCGTGGGCCGGCGCGCGTCCGTCACTGGGTGCCCTGCTTGCGAAGAGTCGCGGCGGACGCGATGAAGTCCCGCGCCGGGCGGGACAACGGCCGCCCGGAATTCCAGATCATCCCGACATCGCGGTAGGCGTCGGCGTCGGCCAACGGCAGCACGGTGACCGCGCGCGCGTGATCGCTGCTGTCGATGGGTATCAGGCTGATTCCCAGTCCTGCGGCTACCAACCCGGCGGTGGTGGTCAGGTTGGCGGATTCCAGGACGATCCGCGGCTGGAATTGCGCTGCGGCACATAGCTCATCGAGCAGCCGGCGCATGCCAAACCCTGGGTGCATGGCCACGAAAGGTTCGTCGGCCAGATCGGTCATTGACACCATCGCGCCGTCCCTGAGTCGGTGGCCGCGGGGGACTGCGATGCCGAGCCGCTGACGAAACAGGCTGCGCCAGGCGAAAATCGACCCTCGCGGCCGCGGCGAGACCACCCCGACGTCGATGAGCCCGGATTGCACGAGATCGCCGATCGATTCGGCCGCACCCTCCTCGAGTGTGAATGCCACTCGCGGTGACGCTTCCGCGAACGCCGCGATCAGGCGCGGCACCACCGTTGAACCGAACGAACTCAAAAAGCCCAGCCGGATCTCGCTGACGGCCGGATTGGTCAGGTCCTCGATCGCGCGCCGGGCTGAATCGAGCTCCAACTGCGCCCGGCGCGCGTGCTCGTAAAAAATCCGGCCGTAGGTGTTGAGCGAGAGCCGCCTGCCGCGGCGCTCGAACAATGCGACGCCCAGCCTCCGTTCCAGGCGCGCCAGCATTCGGGTGAGCGTCGGCTGCGCGATATGCAGTTGTTCGGCCGCGGCCGTGACGTGTTGCAGCTCCGCAACTGTGACGAACCACTCGTAGTCGCCGTCAGGCATCGCCGCCACCTTTGCTTATGTCGGAACTGCATCATAATCCAATCAATAATTCATTTCCGTCCCACGTCACGACCCGGGAGCATCGTTGCCGTGCCTCACGTTGCCTCGATTCCGACCGGCCACCAGGCCGGAAGCAGCGGGTACCGGCGCGTGACCGCCGCGCTATACGGTGCCGGCCTGGCCAGTTTCGCCGCGATGTACTGCACGCAGGCCCTGCTGCCGGCCTTCTCGGCGTATTACCGGATCAGCCCGGCCGCCGCGGCGCTCACCGTCTCGCTGACCACGGGAGTGCTTGCGCTATCGATCATCCCCGCCAGCGTGCTTTCCGAGCGCTACGGGCGCATCACCGTGATGCTGACGTCGGGGGTCGCGTCCAGCGTGATCGGATTGCTGCTTCCGTTCAGTCCCTCGCTCGGCATTCTCCTTGTCGGACGGGCGCTGCATGGCGTCGCGCTCGCCGGTATACCCGCGGTCGCGATGGCGTTCCTCGCCGAGGAGGTGCACGCCTCGTCGCTCGGTTCGGCGATGGGGCGGTACATCGCCGGGACGACGCTCGGTGGCCTGGTTGGGCGGATCGTGCCGTCTCTGGTTGTCGATGTCAGCAATTGGCGGGTCGCGCTGTTGGTGTGCTCATTGACGACGCTGGCCGGCACGGCGGTCTTCGCCGTCGTGGTGCCCCGGTCTCGGTTCTTCACCCCGAAGGCGGCGAGCGTGCGGGCCACCCTGCGCAACCTTGCCGCACATCTCCGAAACCCCGTGTTGCTGAGGCTTTTTGCGTTGGGCTTCGCGCTAATGGGCGGCTTCGTCACGGTGTACAACTACCTCGGATACCGATTGACGGCCCCGCCGTTCGCATTGGCGCCGTCGGTAGTCGGACTGCTGTTCGTGCTGTACCTGGCCGGCACCTGGGCGTCGGTCGTGGCGGGACGGCTGGCCGACCGCAGGGGACGCGCGCTCGTGCTGGGCGGTGCCTTGCCGATCACCGCGACCGGCCTGCTGCTGACCGTCCCGCACGCACTGGTCGCGATCGTCGTCGGGGTCGGCGTCTTCACCGGCGGATTCTTCGCCGCGCACACCGTGGCCAGCGGCTGGGTGGGTGCGGTGGCGCACCGGGATCGCGCCGAGGCGTCTGCGCTCTACCTGTTCAGCTACTACCTGGGAGGATCGATGGCCGGCGTGCTCGGCGGCCTGGTCTACAGCGCCGGCGGCTGGGCGGCGACCGTCTGGTTCGTCGGTGTGCTGCTGCTCGCCGCGCTGTTGCTGATGGCCTCTCTATCGCGTCCCGAGCGTCGAGACGTGGCGGGGAATTTGCGGTTTTCCGCCCAACAATTCGACGTTCGGGCCTCAGACGGGTGAGGCCAGCCGCGTGGGGCGCTCGTGCCCGCGAAGGGTCACGGTCTCGCCCAAAGACCAACGGGCACGTTCCTCTTCGCTCGCGCCCTCGAGCGCGTCGGCCGTCGCAAGTAATCTGCGGGGATGCGATTTGGCCAGCTCGCACAGGCGCGCGGCCTCGTTGACCGGCTCGCCGATCACGGTGTATTCGAATCGCTCGTTGGTGCCCACGTTGCCGGCGACGACCTGGCCCGCCGCCACGCCGATGCCGGCCTGGCACTCGGGCATTTCATCGCGCAGCCGTTCGGCCATGCAGCGCGCGGCGGCGAGCGCCTCGTCCTCGGGTGAGTCGAGGCGGTTGGGGGCTCCGAAGATGGCGAGCGACGCGTCCCCCTCGAACTTGTTGACCAGCCCGCAGTGGCGGTCCACCTCCTCGACGACGATGCCGAAGAATCGGTTAAGTAACGCAACGACTTCCGCCGGTGGTTTCGTGGTCACCAGTTGCGTGGAGCCGACGATATCGATGAAGACGACGGCGACGTGGCGTTCTTCACCGCCCAGCTTCGGCCGCTCACGCTCGGCGGCCAGGGCCACTTCGCGCCCGACGTGCCGGCCGAAAAGATCACGCACGCGTTCGCGTTCGCGCAGACCGTCGACCATCGCGTTGAAGCCACGCTGCAGCTCACCGAGCTCGGTCCCGTCGAACACCACCAGGTCGCCCCGCAGGTCGCCCCGCTCGACGCGCATGAGCGCCGCTCGCACCACTCGCACCGGTGTCGCGGTGAGCCAGGCCAGGATCCACATCAAGATGCAACCGAAAATCAGGGTCGCGAACGCGACGATCAGCACGCCGACCGCGAACTGGGTCTCGGTCAGATTGCGCATCAACGTCTGGAACATGGCCAGGAGGGCGATGCCGATGATGGGGACGCCGGAACCCAGGAACCAGACCACCATCGTCCGGCCCATGATGCCCGCCGAGAACCGTCGTGGTGGCGGCCCCGCCTCGAGCGCCTGGGCGGCCACCGGGCGCAGCGCGAATTCGGCGAGCAGATAGCTCCCGGTGGCCACCAGGACGCCGCAGAAGCTCACCGCGAAGAGGAACCGCGGGATGAACATCGTGTTGGCCAGGCCGAAGAGGGTCGTCAGAACCACCGTCCCGATGCCCCACAGGATGAGGTCATACATGGCGAGTCGCCACGGGGCCAGGAAGGTGTTGCGCTCGTCCTCCGGGGTCGGCGCGCGCTCCTCGATCGCCCAGCGCAACGTGGCCACAAGCCGGCGGGTAATCCAATAGGTGCCAAGCGCCAGGGCCACTGCGATGTAGGCCGGGGCGGCCCCGAACGTGATCCACGCCGGCGCGTCCTCGAACACGCTCGGTTCGGGAATGGCGACCGTCACCAACACCAGTCCGACGGCGATGCCGATCAGGTTCACCCCCAGGATCAGCACGGTCATGATGACCTGTATGCGAATCCGTCGTCGCCGTTGGCTTTCCGTCACCCGCCCGAGCAGCAGGGAACCGTACGCAGGGGTTTCCGGCAGGCGGCCGCTCTGACGGGTGACCTTCTCCAGCACCCGGCCCAGGCGTTGCGCCATGCTCTGATTGGCCGACATCGTGGCGTCAGCCTAATTCGTCGGCGACGCTCTAAGGTGATTCGGGTGCGTCTAGTGATCGCCCAATGCACTGTCGACTACATCGGCCGGCTCACCGCACATCTACCGTCCGCGCACAGGTTGCTGCTGTTCAAGGCCGACGGATCGGTGAGCGTGCACGCCGACGACCGCGCCTACAAGCCGTTGAACTGGATGAGCCCGCCGTGCTGGTTGAGCGAGGAGCTCGGCGGCGAGGTGCCGGTGTGGGTGGTTGAGAACAAGGCCGGCGAGCAGCTGCGCATCACCGTGGAGGAAATCGAGCACGACTCCAGCCACGACCTGGGCGTAGACCCCGGCTTGGTGAAGGACGGCGTCGAGGCCCACCTTCAGGCGTTGCTCGCCGAGCACGTGCAACTGCTGGGCGAGGGATACACGTTGGTCCGCCGCGAGTACATGACCGCGATCGGCCCCGTCGATCTGCTGTGTCGCGATGAACGGGGCGGCTCGGTCGCCGTGGAAATCAAGCGGCGCGGCGAGATCGACGGCGTCGAGCAGCTCACCCGCTATCTCGAGTTGCTCAACCGCGACAGCGTTCTCGCGCCGGTCAAGGGGGTCTTCGCCGCTCAGCAGATCAAGCCGCAGGCGCGCACACTGGCTACGGATCGCGGAATCCGTTGCATCACACTTGATTACGACAAGATGCGCGGCATGGATAGCGACGAATACCGGCTGTTCTGACGTGCCCGACTAGACTCACGGCATGGCTCGGCGCCGCACACCGCCACGTGGCCAACGGCCAGTCCCGCCGCCGGTGGCGCGCCGGGTGGAAACCGGACCCGATGGTCACGAGTACGAAGTGCGGCCGATCGCGGCGGCCCGCGCCTTCAAGACCTACCGCTGCCCCGGTTGTGATCACGAAATACGTTCCGGCACATCGCATCTGGTGGTATGGCCGACCGATTCAGCCGGAGGCGGGCCGCAACAGGGAATTGAAGACCGGCGGCACTGGCACACGCCGTGCTGGACCAATCGCGCTACCCGCGGCCCGACCCGAAAGTGGTCTTAGTCGCCCGGCTTTCAGGAAGCCTGTTCGACCAACTCGATCAGAACTCCGCCGGCGTCCTTGGGGTGGATGAAGTTGATCCGCGAGTTCGCTGTGCCGCGCCGGGGCGCCTCGTAGACCAGGCGGACGCCCTGCTCGCGGAACCGCTCGCAAAGGGTGTCGAGATCGCTGACCCGAACCGCCAGCTGCTGGATGCCGGGTCCCCGCTTGTCGAGGAACTTCGCGATCGTCGAGGAGTCGTCGATCGGGGCCATCAACTGGATCTGCGCGGTGCCCAACGGGGCGCCGCGCACGGCCAGCATCGCTTCGCGGATTCCCTGGTCATCGTTGACTTCTTCGTGCACCAGGATCATGCCGAGGTGCTCGTGATACCAGGCAATGGCAGCGTCCAGGTCGGCGACTGCGATGCCGACGTGATCGATCGCCGTAACCAGCCCGGTGGCTAGGATCTGCCGGGCGTCAACTTGATCGGTCGTCATCACATAACGGTAACCTGACGGCAAAGATTGCGCTTCTCGGGGAGGTCGGACCGGCCGTCCGCGCACGCTTAGGAGGTATTCATGACGACGTCGGTGATAGTTGCTGGAGCGCGGACACCCATCGGCAAGCTGATGGGGTCGCTGAAGGATTTTTCGGCCAGCGACCTGGGCGCCATCGCGATCGCCGGCGCGCTGGACAAGGCCTTCCCAAATGTTCAAGTGCCGGGTTCGCTGGTCGAGTACGTGATCATGGGCCAGGTGTTGACGGCCGGGGCCGGCCAGATGCCCGCACGTCAGGCGGCGGTTGCCGCGGGCATCGGCTGGGACGTTCCGGCGCTGACCATCAACAAGATGTGCCTGTCCGGCATCGACGCGATCGCGCTGGCTGACCAGCTCATTCGCGCCGGGGAGTTCGACCTGGTGGTGGCCGGCGGTCAGGAGTCGATGACGAAAGCGCCCCATTTGCTGATGGACAGCCGGGCCGGCTACAAGTACGGGGACGTCACGGTGCTGGACCACATGGCCTACGACGGCCTGCACGACGTGTTCACCGACCAGCCGATGGGCGCGCTGACCGAGCAGCGCAACGACGTCGACAAGTTCACCCGGGCCGAGCAGGACGAGTTTGCCGCGCGGTCGCACCAAAAGGCCGCGGCGGCGTGGAAGGACGGCGTTTTCACCGACGAAGTCGTGCCGGTGAATATCCCGCAGCGCAAGGGTGATCCGTTGCAGTTCGCCGAGGACGAGGGCATCCGCGCCAACACCACCGCGGAGTCCCTGGCCGGCCTCAAACCGGCGTTTCGCCGCGATGGCACCATCACGGCCGGCTCGGCGTCGCAGATTTCGGACGGCGCGGCCGCGGTTGTCGTCATGAACAAGGCGAAAGCTCAGGAGCTGGGGCTTTCGTGGCTGGTCGAGATCGGTGCGCACGGCGTTGTGGCCGGGCCGGATTCGACGCTGCAGTCGCAGCCGGCCAACGCGATCAAGAAAGCGCTCGTCCGCGAGGGGATTTCCGTTGACCAACTCGACGTCGTCGAGATCAACGAGGCGTTTGCGGCGGTGGCGCTGGCCTCGACCCGTGAATTGGGTGTCGATCCCGAGCTCGTCAACGTCAACGGCGGCGCGATCGCCGTCGGCCACCCCATCGGGATGTCGGGCGCCAGGATCACCCTGCATGTGGCCCTGGAGTTGGCTCGCCGCGGCTCCGGTTACGGGGTTGCGGCCTTGTGTGGGGCCGGCGGCCAGGGTGACGCGCTGATACTGCGGGCCGGTTAGGCGCTCTCCGCTCGACGTTGCTGGCGCCAGCTGTCCGGGAGAGTTTGTGATTTTGGTCATAAAGGCCCGTCAAGGCCGTATGGGCGCCTATTTGGGGCCGGTTCGCCCGCGTATGAGCGTCGGCGCTACCGGGTGGCTCGGCCACCGGCGCGCATGACAAACTTGACGGCGTGACGCGTCCGCGACCCACTGGTGGGCCCGCATTGACCGGTGCGGTCGATCTGTCCGGCCTCAAGCAGCGAGCCCAACAGAGCGCTTCTCCGCCCGGCACCACCGAGCGGGCAACGCCGGCGACCCCGGGTGCCACCGAGGTCACCGAGGCCAATTTCGAAGAGGAAGTGCTGATCCGGTCCGACGAAGTCCCGGTGGTCGTCGTCTTGTGGTCACCACGCAGTGACGCGTGCGTGCAGCTCCTCGAGGCGTTTTCCGGCCTGGCGGCCGAGGACGACGGCAAGTGGTCGCTGGCGACGGTCAACGTCGACGTGGCCCCCAGGGTGGCCCAGATATTCGGCGTCGACGCGGTCCCGACCGTGGTGGCGTTGGCCGCCGGGCAGCCGTTGTCCAGCTTCCAGGGGGTTCAGCCGCCCGACCAGTTGCGGCGCTGGGTGGACTCGCTGCTGTCGGCGACAGCCGGGAAGTTAAAGGGCTCAAGTGGTTCCGAGCAGGCGGAGGTGGACCCCGAGCTGGTCCGGGCCCGCCAGCAGCTTGAGGACGGCGATTTCGACGGCGCCAAGGAGTCGTATCAGGCGATACTGGATGCCAACCCGGCCAGCGCCGAGGCGAAGGGCGCGATCCGGCAGATCGAATTCCTCACGCGCGCAACGGCGCAACGGCCCGACGCCGTCGCGGTCGCCGATGCCGCGCCGGCCGACATCGAGGCCGCGTTGGCGGCCGCCGACGTGCAAATCCTCAACCAGGATGTCGGCGCGGCGTTCGAGCGCCTGACTGCCCTGGTGCGCAGCACATCTGGCGACGACCGGACCAGGGTGCGCACCCGCTTGATCGAGCTGTTCGAACTCTTCGATCCCGCCGACCCCGAGGTCGTCGTCGGTCGGCGCAATCTCGCCAACGCCCTGTACTGAAGTTCTGCTCGCGAACCTGCAGGGCGCCAGGCCTGCCTACCGAATTATTCGGGTTCGAACCACAGCGCCGACGTGGGCGGCAGGACCATCACCGCCGACGCCGGGCGGCCGTGCCACGGGTCTTCGGTGGCGTCGACGCCGCCCATGTTGCCGATTCCCGAGCCGTTGTAGACAGTCGCGTCGGTGTTGAGGACCTCGCGCCAGCGGCCCGCGCAGGGCAGCCCGAGTCGGTAGCCGCTGTGCTCCGAGCCCGCGAAATTGAACACGCACGCCATTACCGAGCCGTCTTTGCCATGACGCAGAAAACTCAACACGTTGTTGGCGGAGTCGTTGGCGTCGATCCAGGAATAGCCCTCGGGAACGGTGTCCTGGCTCCACAGCGCCGGGTGGCCGCGGTAAATCTCGTTGATGTCGCGCACGAAACGCAAAACCCCGTTGGAGAAACCTTGCTCGTCGAGTTGCCACCAATCCAAACCGCGTTGCTCGGACCACTCGGCGCGCTGTGCGAATTCCTGCCCCATGAACAACAATTGCTTGCCCGGGTGCGCCCACTGATAGGACAGCAGGCTGCGCAGCCCCGCGGCCTTGACGTGGTTGTTGCCCGGCATCCGCCCCCACAGCGTCCCCTTGCCGTGCACCACCTCGTCGTGGCTGATCGGCAGCACGTAGTTCTCGCTGAACGCGTACAGCATCGAGAAGGTCATCTCGTGATGGTGGTAGCTGCGGTAGATCGGGTCGCGGCTGATGTAGTCGAGCGTGTCGTGCATCCACCCCATGTTCCACTTCATCGAAAAGCCGAGGCCACCCAGGTTTGTCGGCCGTGTCACCCCGGGCCACGACGTCGACTCCTCGGCGACGGTGACGATGCCGGGCGCGGCCTTGTGCGCCGTGGCGTTCATCTCCTGCAGGAACTGCACCGCCTCCAGGTTTTCCCGCCCGCCGTAGATGTTCGGGGTCCAGCCGCCCTCGGGGCGCGAATAGTCCAGGTACAGCATCGACGCGACCGCGTCCACCCGCAGGCCGTCCACGTGGAACTCTTCGAGCCAGTACAACGCGTTGGCGACCAGGAAGTTGCGCACTTCCGCGCGGCCGAAGTCGAATACGTAAGTGCCCCAGTCAAGTTGCTCGCCGCGCTTGGGATCCGCGTGCTCGTAGAGCGGGGTGCCGTCGAATCGCCCCAGCGCCCATACATCCTTCGGGAAGTGCGCCGGCACCCAGTCCACGATGACGCCGATGCCGGCCCGGTGCAGGGCGTCGACCAGCACCCGGAAGTCGTCCGGTGTGCCGAATCGCGATGTCGGTGCGTAGTACGACGTGACCTGGTATCCCCAAGACCCTGCGAACGGGTGCTCGGCGACCGGCAGCAGCTCCACGTGGGTGAACCCGTGCTCGACAACGTAATCCGTCAGCTCGCGGGCGAGCTGGCGGTAGCTGAGCCCCGGGCGCCACGACCCCAGATGGACCTCGTAGGTGCTCATCGGCTCGAACACCGGATTGCGCTGCGCGCGCCGCGCCATCCAGTCGGCGTCCTCCCACGTGTACCTGCTGCGCGTCACGCGCGATGCCGTGTTCGGCGGCACTTCGGTGGCGAAGGCGAACGGGTCGGCTCGCTCGGTCACCACGCCGTCGGCGCCGTGCACGCGGAACTTGTACAGGCCGTCCACCGGAAAACCGGGCCAGAACAACTCCCACACCCCGGAGGAGCCGAGCACCCGCATCGGGGCCTCGCTGCCGTTCCAGCCGTTGAACTCGCCGATCAAATTGACACCCTTGGCGTTGGGCGCCCACACGGCGAACGAGACCCCGGTTACCACGCCGTCGGCCGTGGTGAACGAGCGGGGATGGGCGCCAAGGACTTCCCAGAGTCGCTCGTGGCGGCCTTCGCCGAAGAGATGAAGGTCAACTTCGCCCAGTGTGGGCAGGAAGCGGTAGGCGTCGGCGACGACGTACGGGTCGGAACCTTCGTAGGTCAGCTCGAGCCGGTAGTCGATCAGGTCGATAAACGGCAGGGCCACGGCGAACAGGCCGGATTCGACGTGCTGCAGCGGGAACCGGTTGTCGCCGACGAGCGCGACGACTTCCCGCGCGTGCGGCCGGAACGCCCGAATGACGGTATGGTCGCCGTACTCGTGGGCGCCCAGGATGCCGTGCGGGTTGTAGTGCGCACCGGCAACCAGGCGCTCCAGGTCCGCCGGGTCGGGCGCCAAATCTAATCCGGCCAGTTCGTCGGTTCGGCTCACAGCCCGTCACCTCCTACGCAGCAGCGTGATTCGGGATTCGTTCGGTACGAGTGGCATGTTGATGATGTGGGCGACCGCCTGCCCGGGATCGAGGCGAACGTAATTGGATTGCCCCCATTGAAATTCCTGACCGGTGATCTCATCACGCACCCAAAAGCGCTCATAGGGCTCCATACCCAATGCCGCCATGTCTAACCACAGCATCGCTTCCTCGGGCCCGAACGCGTTGAGCGTCACCACCATCAGCACGCAGTCGCCGGTGGCCGGGTCGAATTTGCTGTAGGCCAGCACCGCTTCGTTGTCCGCGCCGTGGAAATGGATCGTACGCAGCTGTTGCAGCGCGGGGTGTAAGCGGCGAATCGTGTTGAGCTGCTTGATGAACGGCTCGAGCGACCGGCCTTCGGCCAGCGCGCCGGCATAGTCGCGGGGACGCAACTCGTACTTCTCGGAGTCCAGGTACTCCTCGCTGCCCTCCCGGACCGCTCGGTGCTCGAACAGCTCGTAGCCGGAGTACACCCCCCAGGCGGGGCCCATGGTCGCCGCCAGCACCGCGCGGATGGCAAACATGCCCGGGCCGTTGTGCTGCAGCACCGCGTGCAGGATGTCGGGGGTGTTGACGAACAAGTTGGGCCGGCGAAAGTCGGCGAGGGCGGCGATGTCGTTGCCGAATTCGGTGAGCTCCCACTTGGCCGTGCGCCACGTGAAGTAGGTGTAGGACTGCGTGAAGCCGAGCTTGGCCAGCCCGTTCTGGCGGACCGGCGGCGTGAAGGCCTCAGACAGGAACAGCACGTCCGGGTCGACGTCTTTGACCTGGCCGATCAGCCAGGCCCAGAAGTCGGGCGGCTTGGTGTGCGGATTGTCGACCCGAAAGAACTTGATCCCGTGGTCGATCCAGTGCCGGACCACCCGCAGCACTTCGTCGTAGAGACCCGCCGGGTCGTTGTCGAAGTTGATCGGATAGATGTCCTGATACTTCTTCGGCGGGTTCTCCGCGTAGGCGATGGTTCCATCGGGCAATTCGGTGAACCACTGCCGGTGTTCGCGTGCCCACGGATGATCCGGTGCGCATTGCAGCGCCAGGTCCAGCGCCACTTCCATGCCCAGATCGCGTGCGGCGGAGACGAAGTCGTCGAAGTCGTCGATCGTGCCAAGGTCCAGGTGAACCGCGTCGTGGCCCCCCTCGTCGCTACCGATTGCCCACGGGGACCCCACGTCTGAAGGGGCGGCGGTGGGGGAGTTGTTGCGGCCCTTGCGATGTACCTTGCCGATCGGGTGAATCGGCGGCAGGTAGACGACGTCGAACCCCATCTCCGCAATCCGCGGGAGCTCGGCGGTCGCCGTGGCGAAGGTGCCGTGCACCGGCTTGCCCTTCGCGTCCCAACCGCCCGTCGAGCGGGGGAACATCTCGTACCACGCGCCGAAGCGGGCCAGCGGCCGGTCCACCCACACCCCGTATTGCTCGCCCCGGGTGACCAGGTCGCGCAACGGATAGTCCGCCAGCACTTCTTCGATTTCGGGAGCCAAGGCCAGCGCGGTGCGGGTGACCGCGTCCCCGGGCGTCCGCAGCGCCCGGGCTGCCGCCAGCAGTGGATCGCGGCGCGCCCGCGGCACGCCGGTCGCGGCACGCTCCAACAGCGCGGCCCCCACCAGCAGATCGTTGGACAGCTCCGTCGCACCCTGCCCGGCGTCCAGCTTGGCGACCAGCCCATGGCGCCACGATCCGATGGGATCACCCCACCCGTCGACGCGGAAGATCCACAGCCCGACCCGGTCGGGGGTGAACACACCGTGGAAGACGTACGGTTCCTGACCCTCCGTCATCCGAAGCTGCAGCGGCTTCATCCGCGGCTCGGCGGCCCTGCCGTCAAGTACGGGTACCGGGCGTTCGGGGGCCTGAACCGCCTTGACCCGGCGGGATTCGGTTATCTGCGGATAGCGCGGCCCGAGGTAGCGCACGACCAGAGTCGCCGCGACCGCCTCGTGGCCTTCTCGCCAGACCGCGGCGCTGACGGGGACCATCTCACCGACCACCGCCTTGGCGGGGTACGCACCGCAGGAAACGACGGGCTGGACGTCATCAATCTCGACACGACCCGGCACAACCACTCCGTTCCGATTGTGTGCAGCCAAACCGCGGTCTGCTCCGTCGCGGAATGCCTCGCGTCTGAAGAAACTTCCTGTCGTGGGGACTTTCTCTGACGGACCGCATCGTTGCGATCCCGACAACTAACCGATACCCACCCTAGTGCGCCGTCACACACCGCTGAAGTCAAACGGTCAGTCGGTCGCCCTGCGAGCGCCGGAATCCTCAGTAAGCTAATGACGTGTGAAAGCCCTTCGCCGCTTTACCGTCCGTGCTCATTTGCCCGAGCGTCTCGCCGCGCTGGATCAGCTTTCGACCAACCTGCGGTGGTCGTGGGACAGGCCTACACAAGACCTGTTCGCGACCATCGATCCGGCGCTGTGGGCGCGGTGGGGCTGCGATCCGGTGGCGCTGCTCGGTGCGGTGAGCCCGGCGCGGCTCGACGAGTTGGCGCTCGACGACGCGTTCCTGGGCCGGCTTGATGAGCTGGCCGCTGGCCTGAACGATTACCTGAGTCGTCCGCTCTGGTATCAGCAGCGCCAGCAGGACGGCGTCTCGATGCCGACCGCCGTCGCGTACTTCTCGATGGAGTTCGGCGTCGCCGAGGTGCTGCCCAACTATTCGGGCGGCTTGGGGATTCTCGCCGGCGATCACCTGAAGTCGGCGTCCGATCTGGGCGTCCCGCTGATCGCGGTGGGCCTGTACTACCGCTCCGGGTACTTCCGGCAGTCGCTGACCGCGGATGGCTGGCAGAACGAGACCTACCCGTCGCTGGACCCGCAGGGGCTGCCACTGCGGCTGCTTACCGATACGACCGGCGATCCCGTGCTGGTGGAGCTGATGCTCCCCGACTCGGCGCGGCTGCACGCGCGGGTCTGGGTCGCGCAGGTGGGGCGCGTGCCGCTGCTGCTGCTGGATTCCGACGTCCCCGAGAACGAGCACGAGCTGCGCAGCGTCACCGACCGCCTCTACGGCGGCGACCAGGAACATCGGATGCGCCAAGAGATCTTGGCCGGCATCGGTGGGGTGCGGGCGATCCGCGCGTTCACCGCGATTGAAGGGCTGCCCGCGCCCGAGGTGTGGCACATGAACGAGGGGCACGCCGGGTTCCTCGGGACCGAACGCATTCGCGAGCTGATCACCGATTCGGGACTGGACTTCGACACCGCGTTGACCGTCGTGCGCTCCAGCACCGTGTTCACCACCCACACCCCGGTGCCCGCCGGTATCGACCGGTTCCCCGTCGACATGGTGCGGCTCTACTTTGACGACGGCCTCGCTGGTCTCGAAGCCGAGGCCAACGGGGATCGGGGCGCCAAGGGTGCGCCCGCGTTGCTGCCGGGGGTGCCGACGTCCCGGATCATCGCGCTCGGCGCCGAGGACGATCCGACCAAGTTCAACATGGCTCACATGGGGCTGCGGCTGGCGCAACGCGCCAACGGCGTCTCGCTGCTGCACGGCCGGGTCAGCCGGGACATGTTCAACGAGTTGTGGCCCGGATTCGATTCGCGCGAGGTGCCGATCGGGTCGATCACCAACGGAGTTCACGCGCGCACGTGGGCGGCGCCGCAATGGTTGCAGCTGGGTCGTGAATTGGCCGGCTCGGACTCGTTCGGCGATCCGGGTGTGTGGCTGCGACTCCAAGAGGTCGACGCCGGCCATCTGTGGTGGATCCGATCGCAACTTCGGTCCCTGCTGGTCGAGGATGTCCGGGTGCGGCTGCGCCGCTCGTGGCTGGAACGCGGCGCGTCCGACGCCGAATTGAGTTGGATCGCAAAGGCTTTCGATCCCAACGTGCTGACCATCGGGTTCGCCCGGCGAGTGCCGACCTACAAGCGGCTGACGCTGATGCTGCGCGATCCGGATCGACTGGAACAGCTGCTGCTCGACGAGGAAAGGCCGATCCAGCTGATCGTTGCGGGGAAATCGCATCCGGCCGACGACGGTGGCAAAGCGCTGATCCAGCAAATAGTGCGCTTCGCCGACCGGCCGGAGGTGCGCCACCGCATCGCCTTCCTGCCCGACTACGACATGTCGATGGCCCGGCTGCTGTATTGGGGCTGCGACGTATGGCTGAACAACCCGCTGCGGCCCCTGGAGGCCTGCGGCACCTCGGGGATGAAGAGCGCGCTCAACGGCGGGCTGAACCTGTCCATCCGCGACGGCTGGTGGGACGAATGGTACGACGGCGAAAACGGTTGGGAGATACCGTCTGCCGACGGCGTGGCCGATGAATCCCGTCGGGATGACCTGGAATCCAGCGCGCTCTACAACCTCCTGGAACAAGCGGTGGCAACGAAGTTCTACGAGCGCGATGAACACGGGGTGCCGCCGCGGTGGATCGAAATGGTGCGCCACACCCTGCAGACCCTCGGGCCGAAGGTGCTCGCCTCCCGCATGGTGCGCGACTACGTCGAGCAGTACTACATGCCCGCGGCGCAATCGCTGCGAAGGACCATCACCGCCCCGGAGGGCGCCGAGGACGAGGCGAGCGGCGCCGAGTTCGGCGCGGCCCGCGAGTTGGCCGCCTACCGCAGGCGCGTCGAGGAAGCGTGGCCCAAGCTGACCATCACCGACGTCGACAGCACCGGCCTGCCCGACACCCCGGTGCTCGGCTCCAAGCTGACCCTGACCGCGACCGTGCAACTCGCCGGGCTGGCGCCCGACGAGGTCACGGTCCAAGCGGTGGTCGGCAAGGTCGACGCCAGCGACACGCTGCTGGACCCGATCACCGTCGAGATGTCGTACACCGGTACCGCCGAAGGGGGCAACCAGGTGTTCTCGACGACGACGGCGCTGCCGCTGGCCGGAGCGGTCGGATACACGGTGCGCGTGCTGCCCCGCCATCCGCTGCTCGCCGCCAGCAACGAGCTCGGCTTGGTCACCCTGGCTTGACGCTGTGGCGATCGCAAGCGCGGCGGAGCCGGGCGCGGCGGGTCGCCACCATCAAGCTGTGGCGATCGCAAGCGCGGTGGAGCGGGGCGCGGCGGGTCGCCACCATCAAGCTGTGGCGATCGCAAGCGCGGCGGAGCCGGGCGCGGCGGGTCGCCACCATCAAGCTGTGGCGATCGCAAGTTCGGCGGAGCCGGGCGCGGCGGGTCGCCACCATCAAGCTGTGGCGATCGCAAGCGCGGCGGAGCCGGGCGCTGGGGGCACCTCCCGCTGGCGGGGACGGGTCGCCACCATCAAGCTGGGGCGGTGCGCAGCCGTTCCAGCGCCCCGCGGACCTGCGCCGGGTTGGTGGTCTGCCAAAACGGCGGCAGCGAGGCGCGCAGGTAGCCGCCGTAGCCGGCGGTCACCATCCGGGAGTCGAGGACCGCGACGACGCCGCGGTCGGTGACGCGGCGCAGCAGCCGGCCCGACCCCTGCGCCAGCA
>NZ_JAOPWB010000280.1 GCF_025965855.1 Mycobacterium sp.
GCGACTTCGTCTCCCGGGTCCAGATCGGCATGGTCGGCGTCAACGTCCCCATCCCGGTCCCAGTGGCCTACCACAGCTTCGGCGGCTGGAAACGCTCGGGCTTCGGCGACCTCAACCAGCACGGCCCCGCCTCCATCCAGTTCTACACCAAGGTCAAGACCGTCACCTCACGCTGGCCATCCGGCATCAAAGACGGCGCCGAATTCGTCATCCCCACAATGAATTAGGCGATCCCTCGACGGGCAACCACCTTCGCACCGTCCCAGCAGCTTTCACATTTCAGCACAGGAGCAGCAGTGCGCGAACCAGTCATCATCGAGGCCGCCATCAACGGCGCGACCCGAAAACCGTGAATCCGAACGTGCCCGTGACCGAAGACGAGATCGTCGCCGACGCGCTGGCCTGTTTCGAGGCCGGGGCCGCGATCGTTCACCGACACATATCGAACTTCAACGTGTCCGGCGACGAGGCGGCCGAGGTATATCTCGGTATCTGACGACGACGGGTAAGGAGAATTCATGTCTGAAGCCACTCAGTCCGACACGGTCGGTCCACGCCCTCCCGACGGCGACTGGCTCGGCACGCCGTTCCTCAGGTTCACCCGCGAGGGGCCTTTTGCGATCTGCACTTTGGACCGCCCGCAAGCTCGCAATGCCATGACGCCCGCGATGTATTTCGGCATCGGATACGCGGTGAACCGGGTCAACTCCGATAACGACCTGGCCGGTCTGATCATCACGGGCACCGGCGATGTCTTCGCGCCGGGCGGTGATCTGGGCGGTGGTGGAGTGGACCACTGGATGGACTTCGGATCAACGTTGTCGATGGAAGCTGTGCTGCCGTTCGACACGCTGCGAACCTCGGCCAAGCCCGTGGTCTCGGCGGTCAACGGACTGTGCGAGGGCGGTGGCCTGATGATCGCGATGTGCAACGACATGGCGGTGGTGAGCGACCGCGCGACATTCCGGGTGCCCGAACTGTTCCGAGGTATCGCCGACACCTATTACAGCCAGATGCTGGCCCGCGTCATCGGGCCGGTCCGCACGCGGGACCTCATGCTGACCGGTCGTGTCCTGTCCGCCGAGGAGGCCGTCAATTGGGGCTTGGTCGCCCGCGTGGTTCCACACGATGAACTGATGGACTCTGCGCGCGACGTGCTGGCGCAGTGCTGCCGCACGGCGCCCACCGCCCGCGGTGTCGTGAAGGCGAGCTTGGACAACTATCTGGGTCTGAATGACCGCATCGGAATGCGTTCCAGCCTCCGGGCGCCCGAGGCCGCCGAAGGATTTCGGGCTTTCAAGGAGCGGCGCTCGCCCAGCTGGGTGCACCCCGACCTGCAGCTGGCAGGGCGGCTCTAGTCTCCTTCGGCGGGGACGGTCTCAATGATCCACATTGGATTGCCGAACTCGCACTCGCATACCAGATCGACCAGCACAGCGACACCGCTTACAGCCCATGGCGAAACGACCGATCCAACAGCGTCGAGCCGATTCACACCGTCACCCCCGGGGCCAGCTCGAATTGACATCGCGACATCGCGACCCCGGCGGGCCGATACGCCTCATGAGGGGCGGTGCTCAGTCCGCGGTGGAGCGCTCGTCCACCACGTAGGCTCGTGTAGCGGCTCGATCAATGAAGTTCTCTTCGTCTAAAGCAATTTCATCGACGCCAAGACTGGCCACCCAGGCGGAAAGGTCGTCTCGGTCAGCGAAGACGAGTTCGGTCACGCAGTCAAAGCTGATCTCATTACCTTCGATGTTGAAGGCATCCCCACGCTGAATGTAGTTGCGCTTGTAGACCATCGGCATGAATGCCTTGCTCAGAACGAGTGGTACGTGGTTGTGCTCGTAGTAGTCGGCGAACTCCTGCGGAGACAGGCCGGGCTTGCGCTTCAGGTATCCGAAAACCTTGATCATCGGGCACTCCTGGATGAATCGCCGCGGTTTGAGGCCGGCTTCATAGTTGAGGCGTCGCCGGATGGGACGCCTAGGTGCGAGCGTAGTAGGCGGCCTCGCATTCGCCGGGTGGGATGTAGTTGAGCTGACTGTGCAGGCGGCGGTTGTTGAACCAGTCGACCCACTCCATCGTGGTGTACTCGACGTCATCGACCGTGTGCAACGGGCCGGCCAGGAACGGGCTGCCGCGGCCGACGGCTTCGGTCTTGAACAGTCCGATCGTGGTGTCGGCCAGTGCGTTGTCGTAAGCGTCGCCGATGCTACCAATCGATGCCGCGATCCCTTCCAGAACAAGGGTTTCCGCGAACGCAATAGACGCATATTGGGCGACCCGGCATCACTGTGATGAATCAACCTTGGACATCATGGCCATCCTTCTCACAGAAGGAAGTGGCATCAAACCCGGAACGGTTCAAAACAAGGTGTTGGGCCCGTGTCGTCGGTTGATACCTGTCGGCGCTGAGTGAGCCGCTGGTCACGGCCACGTACAGCAAACCATGTGAACGCTCGAGGTTGGGATGCCAACGGCCCCAAGTATTGTCGGGACTTCCCCGGCACGCGGCGCATTAGGTGTCATTCGCAGGCAAGTTCTAGGCGTTCGAGGCGCCGCACTAGCAGGCTCGGCAGCCACCGCCCGGTTTGAGCGGCTTCGATCTTCGAGGTGCGTTCAAGAAGCTGCCCGAGCACGATTTGGGCCTCCAGCCGAGCGAGGGCGGCTCCGACGCAGAAGTGTGTTCCCTTGCCAAAAGTCATGTGACCCTTGCCATTGCGACGGTCGAGCCGGAACTCATTGGGATCGTCGAAATGCGACCGATCCCGATTGGCTGCCCCCCATAGCAACAGCAGGCGAGAACCCGCGTCGAGATTCACACCGCACAGTGTGGTGTTGTTTACGACGTGACGGTAATGGCCCCGAAACGGTGGTTCGTACCGCAGCACCTCTTCCAGGAAGGCGCCGAGCAGCTCCGGACGATCGCGTACCTGCTGTTGGATATCGGGACGAGTCACCAAAACCCAAGCCGCAGAACCGATCAACGACGCAGTGGATTCGCCGCCGGCGCTGAATAGCGTGATCATCATGACCTGCGCCGCAACCTCGTCCAGCTCGCCAGAAGCGCACGCGGTCGCCAGGTCGCCGAGCAAATTGTTCGGCCGATCGGCCGCAGCATGTTGGAACTGCTCGCTGATATAGCCGCCGAGTTCCATCACCGCAACACCTGCGGCCGAGAGCTGATCTTGGTTGACGAGCCCTTCCACCATCTGCGTTGTGGCATATCCCCATCGCACGAGCTTGTCGATGTCCTCGTCGGGGACGCCGATGATTCGTCCCACGATCATCATCGGCAGCCGATTCGCCATCGTGCTCATCCATTCGATGCGCCCGCCGGCCACGTTGGCGTTCCATAGTCGATCGGCGGTTTCGGCGATGAACGGCTCGAAGGCGCGGATCCGCTTCGCTGCCAGTTGCGGCAACAACGCCTTCCGATGGACTGCATGCGCGGGGTCGTCGGCTGTGGCCAGAGCCTGGGTCGGTCCGCCGAGTGGTCCCATCTCGAATGCGCCCACCGTGCCATCGGGCTGGTATGTCATCGTCGCGGTCAGATTCGCGGAGAAATCCTCGGGACGAGCCAGCACATCGTTGATCGCGTCCCAGCTGCACACCGCGTAGAACCCGGAATCGCCGATCCGGTGCACCGGCCCGCTTGACAGCATCCGCTCGTAGAGCGGATAGGGGTCTTGGATGCACCTTGCGTCGAACAACTGAATGCCAAGGCCGCGACCCTCAAGCAACGTCATTTCCACATTCTTATCGCGACGGTATCGCCGCAACCAGATCGAATAACGAGTGCAGGGCTGCCTGGAGGTCGTCGCGTCCACCGTTGGCAGCCCAGCGATCAAACGCCAAGTGCATCACCGCCTGGGTGATCGCTGCAGCGACCAGCGACGCATCGTCGGGTTGGCTGAGACCCCGCCGCTGGGCAAGCGTCAGAGCGATCCTGTCCTGGAAGTCGCGTTGAATCGCCAAGTTTCGGCCTTCAAGCGCCGGCGTTGAGACCAGTGCGCGTTTGAGGAGCAGAGTACGCTCCTCCTCGGCGCGGGACTGGGGCAACAGAGCCGCAAGCGCACCACGCACGGCCGCGATGTCATCGACGTCAAGTGGCTGGTCGCGCAGCAATTGAAAGAACGGCGGCTCACCCTCATCGCAGGCGAACAACACCTCATCCTTCGCGTCGAAGTACCGAAAAAAGGTCCGCAGAGAAACGTCGGCGGCCTCGGTGATCTGCGCGATGGTCGTCGCGTCATAACCTTGGTTTGCGAACAGTTCGAGCGCGGCACGGTGCAACCGAAACCGAGTGCGCAACTTGTTGCGGTCGCGTCGGCTTGTTGCCCCAGTCTCCTCGCCAGTTAAGACACTCAGGGGAAACATGTCACTAGGGTGACACCCCCGGGCGTCGACTGCAATGCCGATCGCTGTGCCCCAAGGCTCCCGGCGACCGCCGCTTTTCCCTGCCGGACGTGCGCCGAAACCGAAAAACGGCACTTGGTTGACATTAGACACTTAGATGCCGGAGTCTGTGTGGGTGCATACCGACCTAACGGGCAAAGTGGCGATCATCACTGGCGGTGCGGGCGGTATTGGGGCGGTGTTCGGCCGCGCGCTCGCCGAGCAGGGCGCTTCGGTAGTGCTGGCAGACCTCGACCACGAACGCGCAGCCAAGGTGGCCGACACCATTGACGCCGATGGCGGCACGGCCATCGGCGTCGGACTGGACGTGACCAACCCCGATTGGACGAGGGCGGTCGTCGCCGATACGACGGAGCGCTGGGGTGGGCTGGACATCCTGATCAACAGCGCCGCCTTGATGGCAGAAATCCCCTTCGGCCCCCTGGAGACCTTCCCCTTGGACTGGTGGGAGCGAGTCATCGCGGTAAACCTGACCGGACCGCTGCTGTGCACGCAGGCGGCGGCGCCGGCGATGGCTGCGCGCGGCGGTGGCCGAGTCGTGAACATGGTCTCGGCGGGCGCCTTCCAGCCCGCCGGAGTCTACGGAGTCAGCAAGTACGCCCTGGTCGGACTGACGATGAACCTCGCGTCCCAGCTGGGAGCCAAAGGCATCACGGTGAACGCCATCGCGCCCGGTCTCGTTGCCGATGACGCCGGCATGCGGGCGCTTCCCGAGGGGCCGATCCGGGAGTCGATCAAAGCGCCGATCCCGCTCAAAACCCATGTCGAGGGTCCTCCTGAGGATCTGGTCGGCACGCTACTGCTTTTGGTGTCGGCGGCCGGGGGGTGGATCACTGGCCAAACCATCAGTGTCGACGGCGGCTGGGTCATGCGCTTTTAGTCATCGACATATTTGAAACGGTCAGCGAGAGGCCAACCACATGACATCCGAAGCAGCCACCGACAGCGCCGAACGGCGCCGACGAGGCGAGGCGATCTTTAGCGACGTCATGACCGTCCCCAGCGCCTCGGATGCCAGCCCCTATCGCGATGCCGGACTGCTCGACTTCGTCTTCCCTGAAGTTTGGGCGCGCCCGGGCCTGAGCCGGCGGGACCGACGGTGGATCACCCTGGCCTGCGTGGGCGCAGCCGATACCATCGCACCCATTGAAGCCCACGTGTACGCGGCGCTGCGCAGCGGCGACATGGCCTTCGAGCAAATGCAGGAGTTCGTTCTGCATTTCGCCGTCTACTGCGGCTGGCCCAAGGCCTCGTTCCTCGACGAAGTGGTCTGGCGCCAACAGTCCCGCATCGCCGCCGAGCGCGGAGAGCCCGGGCCCGACGGCCGACCATGGGAGGTCTGGAATGCCGGGATGGATCCCGAGACGCGAATCAGCAATGGCGAGCAGTGTTTCGCCGCGATCAACTGCGTCCCCTATCCGGGCCGCACGACGGCATACCGCACCGCGGGCATTTTGAACTTTGTGTTCGGCGAGGTGTGGCAACGCCCCGGGCTAACGACGCGCGACCGCCGATTCATCACGTTGGCCTGTGTCGGCCTCGACGACACCGTCGGACCGATCCGGTCCCACTTTTATTCCGCGCTCAAAAGCGGTGACGTCACCATCGATGAAATGCGCGAGCTGATACTGCATTTCGCCGTATATTCGGGCTTTGCCAAAGCCGAGTTCCTCGACCAGGTGGTCAGTGAAAGCTGGGAAGGCATCCAGCGTGGCGCCAAAGAGGCAGCACGGTAATGCGTGACCTCACCGGCGCCGTCGCGGTCATCACCGGTGCCGGCAGCGGCATCGGTCGCGCTTGCGCGTTGGCGCTGGCCGCAGAAGGGACCCGGATAGTCGTATCCGATATCGATCTCAAACGAGCCGCGGGAACCGCTGAGCAGATCGTCTCCCTGGGGGGCAGCGCCCACGCCGTGGGCTGTGACGTGACCTGCGATGGGGACACCCAGCGCCTGCACGACGCGGCCCTCGCCGAGTACGGCGCCATCGACATCGTCATGAACAACGTCGGTGTCATCGCCGTCGGCGCGCCCGAGGACCTGCCCCTGTCGGCCTGGGCGCAGACCTTCAACACCAATGTGCTGTCGATCGCACGCAGCCTGCGGGTCTTCCTGCCGGGACTGCTGGCCCAGGGCCGCGGTCACATCATCAACACCGCATCGACGTCGGCGTTGTGGCCCTACGGCTACGACCGTCTCCCCTATGCGGCCAGCAAAGGCGCCGTCGTGACACTGTCTGAGTCGCTGGCGCTCTATACCCGTCCCCGCGGGGTGGGAGTGACATGCCTGTGCCCCGGACCCGTGCGGACAGGCATCGCCGAACAGGTCACTGTGTTCGGCACGCCAAAACCGATACGGGCGCCCACCCTGGCGCTCATTGAGGCCACCGAAGTGGGACGTCTCGTCGTCGACGCCATCAAGAACGACACCTTTTTCCTCACCACCCACCACGAAGTTGCCGACATCGTGCGCAAGCGCGCCGACGACATCGACGCCTTCCTCGACGGCCAGATCGCCGCGTTGGCCAGCCCATGACCGCAGCCCAGCCGACCGTCGGATTCATCGGCCTCGGGAGCCAGGGCGCGCCGATGGCCCAGGCGCTCATCGACGCAGGTCATGACACCGTGCTGTGGGCCCGCCGACCCGAGGCCCTTGAGCCGTTCGCCGACACCGCGCGCATCGCATCCAACCCCGCCGAACTCGCTGAACTGGCCGATGTGGTCGGCATCTGCGTGCTCAACGACGACGATGTGGTCGAGGTGGCGCTGCGCCCGAACGGATTGTTGGCCGGGGTCACGCCAGGAACGTCGGTGCTGATTCACAGCACCGTGCACCCGATCACCTGCCGACAACTGGGCGACCGCTTCAGCGAACGCCGCGCCCACGTATTAGACGCACCGGTCAGCGGCGGCGGCGGGGCAGCCCGTGCTCGGCGGCTGCTCGTGATGGTGGGCGGGGATCACGACATTTACACCACGGTCGCGCCTGTGCTGTCCGCTTTCGGCAACCCTGTCGTGCACGTCGGAGCCCTAGGCTCCGGCCAGCTGGCCAAACTCCTCAACAACCTGTTGTTTACGGCAACCCTGGGTCTCGCACATGAGACTGCCGAGCTCGCGGCCGAGTTGGGCGTGAATGAGACCGCCCTGATGAGCATCCTGCAGCACGCCAGCGGACGCAGCTTCGCGGTGCAGATGTACGCCGGGCTACTCGGAGGCCTTCGGCCACCGTCGGCTCGCGTGCGCACCATCGCGGGCTTGCTCGGCAAAGACGTCGCCATCGCCCGCGACCTCGCAGAAAACGCCACCGGCGGTGATCACCTGCTGACCGCCGCCCACCGGATGCTGGCGGCGATGGGACACGACCTCTGCGTGTGACCTCGACAGCACCGAACACATCAACGGATCAAAGGAGACGCGCCGATGCAGGATCAGCAATGAGCACAATCATCGATGACCCGCGGGCCAAGCAGCGCCAACTCGGCATCGCCCGGCCCCTCATCGACGGGGCATGGCTTGACCAGACGTCCCTCGGCGAGGTCGACCACACCGATCCCGCCACCGCAACGGTCAACGGCACCATCGCAATGAGCGGCCCCGAGGAAGTCGAGGCCGCCGTTGCCGCAGCTAAGCGCGCGTATCCGGCATGGCGGGCAATGTCTGCGGACAAACGCCGGCGCATCTTGCAGCGCATCGAGGAGTTGGTGGAGGCCGACCTGCCGGAGCTAGGCAGACGCACGACCGCCGAACTGGGCCACCCGCTGACCACCTCGACGAGTCTGTCCTACATGTGCGCCGCCTGGTTCGGGTACTACGCCGGCTGGTCAGACAAAATCGAGGGCGCCACCATTCCACTGACCCCGGCGTTCAACGCCGGCTTCGACTACACCCTCGCCGAACCCTACGGTGTCGTCGGAATCATCTTGACCTGGAACGGACCGATGGTCTCGGTGGGCATGAAGGTCGCTCCCGCGCTGGCCGCGGGCAACTGCGTAGTGTTGAAAACGCCTGATCTCGCCCCCTATACGGTGGCCCGGTTCGCCGAACTGGCCCTGGAAGCCGGTGTGCCACCGGGAGTGCTGCATGTGTTGCCCGGCGGCGCCGCGGCCGGCGAAGCCTTGGTCCGGCATCCCGATGTCGGAAAAATCTCATTCACCGGCGGAATCGCCACCGCGAAAAACATCCTCGACGCCGCCAGGCACACCATAAAACCCGTCGTCCTCGAACTCGGCGGCAAGTCGGCCAACCTTGTTTTTCCCGACGCCGACCTCCAAGCGGCCGCGGCGCTGTCAGTGCAGTCCTGTTTCACGATGGCCGGGCAGGGCTGCGTCCTGGCAACCCGCATGTTGGTGCACCGGTCTGTTTACGACGAGGTGGTCACGGCAACCACGGAAGCGTTATCGCGGCTGCGCCTGGGCGACCCGTTTGTCTCCGAAACGACGCTGGGCCCCGTGGTGAACGAGGCGGCTTACGCGCGAGTGCTCACCGCAATACAACGTTCACAAACCGGCGCCGCCGCGCGGCTGGTCAGCGGGGGACACGCCGCGCCGCCGAATAAGCTCGCCCCCGACATTGCCGGTGGCTACTACATCGAACCGACCCTGCTCGTTGACGTCGATCCCCAGAGCCCTGTCGCGCAAGAGGAAGTGTTCGGCCCGGTGCTGACCATCACGCCGTTCGACACCGAGGACCAAGCCGTCGACATCGCCAACGCAACCCCCTACGGCCTGGGCGCTTTCGTACAGACCCGCGACATCGCCCGCGTGCACCGAATCGCACCGCTACTGCAAGCGGGAACGATCTCGGTCAACGGGACATCCGGGCTCCCCCCCGGGGCGCCGTTCGGCGGCTACAACCAGAGTGGGTACGGCCGCGAAGGCGGCCGGGAAGGACTCTTCGAGTTCCTGCGAACCAAAAATGTGTTCATCCGGATCTAACGTCTATCTGCACCTGCAAAAGAAACGGGTTGGAGCTGGATAGCTGATGGAAGCTACGGCACTGGAGTCGGTGGACGATGTCACCCCGGCGTGGATCACTGCTGTCCTTGCGCAGAGCGGCATCGTCGTCACCGTCTGCCGCCTGTTGGCCGTGCCGGTTGGCAACGGCCAGATGGGCTCGTGTTTTCGGCTGTACATCGGCTACGACGACGGCGAAGGTCCGGACCGGCTGATCGTGAAGCTGCCGGCCACCGATCCGGCAAGTCGCGCCGCCGGCCAGCTCGGCTACCGGTGCGAGACGACGTTCTACCGCGAGGTCGCCAATCGGGTGCACCTCGACATCCCGCGGTGTTACTTCGCCGCGATGAACGAGTGCGGCGACGGATTCACGCTCGTGCTGGAGGACCTTGCACCCGCGCAGCCGGGCGACCAGATCGCAGGTTGCTCTGTCGATCAAGCTCGTGCGGCCGCAGTCAACGTCGCCGGATTGCACGCGCCGACATGGAACGACCCGTCGCTTCGTGAACTCGGCTGGCTCATACCAGATCTCGCGGCGTACCCGGAGGTCGCTGCCGCGTTCCTGGTGGACGCCACCACGCAGTTCCTGGACCGCTATGCGGTGAGCCGAGAAACCGCGGCGACGCTGAACCGCTTCGCTGATCGATTCGTGGATTGGGCAACGGGGCGCCCGGCGCCGTTCGCCATGCTGCACAGTGACTACCGGCTGGATAATCTGCTCTTCGCTGGATCCGATGCCCCCCGCCCCGTGGTCGCCGTCGATTGGCAGGTCGTCACCGTCGGGTGCCCGCTGCGCGATGTCGCCTTCCTTGTGGCGACTGGTCTGTCGACCGAAAGCCGTCGCGCCGGCGAGAGGGGGATCGTCGAGGCTTACCATCATCGCCTCGTGGCGCTCGGAGTCGTCGACTACGGCGCCGAACAGTGCTGGGATGACTACCGGTATGGGTTGTTTCAAGGCCCGCTCATCACCGTGCTGGGGGCGTTCGTCGCCCAGCCCACCGCGCGGGGCGACCGGATGTTCCCCGTCATGGCCGAGCGGTCGTCGACGGCGATCCGCGATCTAGACGCGATGTCTCTGCTGTGACGACGTCCGGGATTGCGATTGAGCGCTACCGGGGCCGGGTTGCGATCGTGACCGGAGGGACCACAGGAATCGGGCGCGGTATCGTCGAACGCCTTGTCAGCGAAGGGGCTTCGGTCGTCACCTGTGCACGCCAGGCGCCGGAGTCCGCATTGCCGGACGGGGCGACGTTTGTCGCCGCGGATATCAGCGACGAGGCGACGGTGTCCGGCGTCATCGATGCGGCCGTGGACCGCCATGGGCGGCTTGACGTGGTCGTCGCGAACGCGGGCGGCGCCAACATCGGGCCCTGGCCCGACGAACCCGTCGAGCAATGGCGGGAGCTGATCGACATCAACCTGCACGGCACGATGCTCACGTGTCGGGCAGCGTGGCCCCATCTGGTGTCGACAAAGGGAAACATCGTTGTGATCTCGTCGCTTTCGGCGTGGATGGGTGTCGGCGCGCACGAGATCGAACGGATGGGTGGCTTTCAGCCCTCTGCCGCGTACCAGGCGAGCAAGGCCGGGATCGAGGGACTCGCAAAGCATCTCGCGGGCCGTGGCGGTGAGCATGGGTTGCGAGTCAACGTGGTGCGCCCGGGGCGCATCCTGACCGACAAGTGGCAGAGTCTCCTCGGCGAGGATGGCCTCTTTTGGTCCCACTATCAAAACATTCAATTACTCAAGCGCCACGGCCGCGCCGAGGACGTCGCAGCTGCCGTGGCGTTCCTGGCTTCCGACGAAGCAGCTTTCATCACCGCCGCAGTGCTCGACGTCGACGGCGGCGCAGTCGCCAAACTCTAACCACCTGGAGGAACCGTGCTAAGCCCGTTCGACGACTTCCCAATCCACCCCTCAGCCGATCCGATCGCCCACCCCGCCACGGGCGATATCAACCACTACGACCGGTACTGGTTCAACGGACACCAACGCGACGGAGCGTTCTACTTCGGTGCGGCAATGGGTCATTACCCGGTGCGCGGGGTGATCGACGCCGCATTCAGCATCGTGCGCGACGGAGTGGAGCACTCGATCTTCGCCTCCGGCGCGATGCCGATCGACCGATCCACCACCGTCGGGCCGATCCGCGTCGAAGTGGTCGACCCAATGCGCACAATCCGCTACGTCGTCGAACCCAATGAGCACGGCATCGCGTGCGACTTGCTCTTCGCCGCCACGACCGTTGCCGTCGAGGAACCCCGCCAGCAACGACGCACGCCCGAGGGAATCCTGCTCACCGACCACACTCGTCTGACCCAGTGGGGCACCTGGCAAGGCACCGTCACCGTCGACGGCGACGAGCTGCACATCGACCCCATCGAAGTCTCGGGCACGCGGGATCGCTCTTGGGGCGTGCGCCCCATCGGTGAGCAGGTGCAGGTCATCCGACAGCCCATGCCGTTCCAGGTGTTCTGGCTTTGGGCGCCACTGCATTTCGGCGACCGCTTCACTCATCTGGCTGTTCACGAGCACGAAGACGGCAGGCGGTGGCTCGAGACCGCGCTGGTCATCGATCCCATCCCCGACGGCGCACCCGCATGGAGTGCAGCCGGCGTCCGCGAATGTCACGACATCCGCTACGAACTCGACTGGGAGCCCGGACGCCGAGAAATCAAACGCGCGCGATTGTGGTTCGATCACCCCGACGAGGGTGAAGTCCTCATCGAAGTCGAGAAGGTTTTCACCTTCCGCATGCGCGGCATCGGCTATTGGCACCCACACTGGGGGCACGGAACCATCCACGGCCCGCTCGAGACCGGGCGCGAGTCGATCAGACTGGACGACTTTGATCCCACCGACTTCGCCTCAATCCACATCCAAAACCTCGTAACCGCAACGATGGGTGACCGCCGCGGCGTCGGCGTGGTCGAGCAGATCGCCATCGGCCCCCATCAGCCGAGTGGGTTGAAGGGCCTGCTGGACGGACATCGAGTTGCCAAACCGTCATAGCAGCGTCGCGAGAGAGTCGGCCACCGAACGAAAGGATGAGCGCCTTGAGTCCAATAACGCCGCCGGCGGAGGAGACCGGTGTGGTGGCGGGACTGCCGTCCGACGCTCCCGTCACCATGGTCAACTTGTTGCGGTTCAAGCAGCCCGACGGCCTCGAGCATTACTACCGGGAAGCTTTCTTGAGCATGGTCACGAGCGAGGAGTATCGGGTCGCGCACGGCCACCGCGCAGCGGCGCTCGATCGCGCCGAGTTGATTGCGACGTCACCGTTTTGATGCAGCGATGAAACGGGATCATGCGCGAGCTTGCCGCGCGCCACTTACATGAGCCAAACCCACTCATGAATGATCTGGCAGGCTCCCCACTTCCAGCCCCGCCAGATCGGAGCTGCCGTCGAACACCACCCGGCCGAATTCGCGCACGACGCAATGGAGTCGACCGGCCAGATACTCGACCGCAGCGCCGACGTTGCGCCGTTCGGCGAGGAGCGGGACGGGAAGGGCGTGCGGTGTCAGCCCTGCGGCGTCCCCGTTCAGATCGATCTGGTAACGCGGCGACCTGGCCCGAATGGTCCACCGTTCCTCGCCGATCCTGCTGCGCACCGGGGCCGGCGGGGCGATGCGGATCAGCCGGTCGCCTAGCCGCACGACCACCAGCCCAACATCGCGCCTGATCGGACCGATCTGCAGCAGGCCGCCGGTGAACGCAACCGACACGTCGGCGCCGCCGAAGTCGTGTGCCTGACCCCACCACCAGCGTTCAGGAAAGCCTGGGCCCCAGTTCTTCTCGGCGTAGAGTGTGGCGTCGTCGAATGACGAATGCGCCCCGCCGAATCCGACCGTGCCGGTTGCTGTGCCGCCCAGCCGGTATGGATGCCAATACTGGGTGAGGAACGGGATCGCCGAGAAGAGACCGCCGCCGCCAAAAGCTTTGGGCCACACGTACTGGTCGGCGAATCGCAGGTCCAGGTGTACGTCGTCTAGGTCGATCTGGAGCCGGTCGGCGGACGCTGTGACGGCGGCTTCGGGAGCAGTTCCGGCGCTCAACGCGAATTGGGACCGTTCCGCTCGGGCGGCGCCGAGCGCCGCGGTCCGCAGAAACCCGCCGGGGTGTAGGCCGACGGCCACTGTCGCCCAGTCCCCTTCGGCATGCCGATTCACGCTACACAGGGCCACCACGACACGACCGGAGGCAGAATCGGTGACGCGCCAGAACCAGCCCTCCATCTCACTGCCGTGCGACGGCAATGGGTCGCCGAAGGGTACGTCCGCTCCGGTTTGCCGATAGGCGACGACCAGTTCCCGAAGGCGAGCCGCGGCCCGTGGCATGCGGGTTGAGGCGCTGGCCGCTGGTCCGCCAAGAGAGGCTCGTTGGGGCCTTCGTAGAAAAACCATCAGGGCTGCCCTCATTCGTCGGCCGGTAGGTGCTTACTCACTGCAGATTTGCAGACCACCCAACCGATGTCGTCACGGCTGACACCCCGTCACCGCTGCTGCTAGCCGGAATCTGTTCGTACCTGCTAGCACCCAGCGGCACTGAGGCCCGACCGCGCGACGCGTGCAGGCTCACTTGGGGCGGACGGTTTATCGAGCTTCGACGTCAGGCGCCAACACGCAAGGCCTCGAAACGGTGAAGACGACGCGGCAAGATGCCGTCGAGAACACGAGCGTCATCGACGCGATCTAGACCTTCCGGTTTTCGGATTTGATCATCCACGCGGCCTTTTCCAAAGCATTGATGAGGTCGTGCAGCAGGTCGGCGGTGGAGGGGTCAGCGGTGTCGACATCGTCGTGGACGCCGCGGACGGTATCGACTGTGGCGTAGATCCGCGTGGTGATGAGATCAACCGTCTCGGTGGTGCTGAGCTCGACCGGCGTGATGGCGGGCAATGTAGTGGTTGCCGTGACGGTGTCGGACCGTCCGTCGGGCGTGGCGTTGAGAGCGCGCATGCGTTCAGCGATTGTGTCGCTGGCGTCCCTTGCAGTGTCAACGATTTCGTCGAGTTGTAGGTGCAGATCGCGGAAGTTGGTACCGATCAGGTTCCAGTGAGCCTGCTTCCCCTGCAGATGTAGTTC
The DNA here is from genome assembly GCF_025965855.1 of Mycobacterium sp. Lineage (GTDB taxonomy): Bacteria > Actinomycetota > Actinomycetes > Mycobacteriales > Mycobacteriaceae > Mycobacterium. The sequence continues at coordinate 14,459 of NZ_JAOPWB010000280.1, forward strand.
GATGAGATCGACGAGAACCTTCTGCAGGTTCCGCGTCAGGCTGGTCGGCGCATCAAACTCCCGCACCTCGTCCTCGGACCGGCGTGAAGCAACCATCACATTATTCCTTTCTCGGTGTCGTCATGCGTGCCGCATGCGTCCGGGGAAATCGTTTCTGACGAGAGGGCGATGGCATTGGTGTTTGTGGAGGCGCCCGCCCGCGTACCTGAAGAGCTGCCGTCAGCCGGCGGCGCGGCGACGGCCCCTACTGCGCCCTCCGCAGCCAAAAGTGCTGCAATATAGTTTAATTCGATCCGCATTGTCAGACTCCTCACGGCCCCGCCCTATCCGGCCACTCCAGAATCGCCTTCCTGCGAACCGATGTCGTCACCGCTGACACCCATCTATGTTTCCCACCAACCGGCATCTGTTCGTACCAGCTAGCAGCAACCTGTTGAACTCGCCAGGCATGACTGCGGTCGGTGCGACAGGTCCGGCGCGGAGCAGCTTTGCGCCGACCGACGTGAAGAACGGTTCACGTCGCCATCGCTGACGCCTTTACATCGTGTCTTTTGCCGGGCGGAAAACAGGATCAGACTGGGTTGTTATGACTCCAGGGCGCCGCTCGTTCGATGACGAGCTGGCGAGGCTCTTCGATCTGTCGCATGATGCGTTCTGCATCGCGGGTTTCGACGGATACTTGAAGCGCGCCAATCCGGCGTTCCCGCGCCTCCTTGGGTGCAGCCTTGACGAGCTGCTGGCCGTGCCGTTTGTCGAGAACGTGTACCCCGGCGACCGCGAGTCGGTAAAGGCCGCCCTGGCCGAGCTCGCCGCCGGTAACGCCGTCGTCGGCTTCGAGTGTCGCCACGTCTGTGCCGACGGCTCGGTGCGCTGGTTTGAGTGGAGCGGCAGCAGTTGGCCCGAAGCGGGTGTTATGTACGCAGTGGGCAGAGACGTCACCGACCGCCGGGTGGCCAACGACGAGTTGGGCGCGCTGCGCCGGGTCGCGACTCTGGCCGCGCAGGGCGTGGCGCCTTCCGACCTGTTCGCCGTTGTCGCCGAGGAGGTCGCCCGAGTCATCGACGTCCCGCGGGTGGGCGTCGCCCGCTACGAGCCCGACGGCACGGCAACCACCTATTCCGGCTTCCCGCCCCTAGATCCGGTATCTGCGGTTGGCCAGCGGTGGTCATTGGACGGCACCAGCGTGCTGGCGCAGGTGCGCCGTAGCCGCGAGACGGCCCGCATCGACGACTACTCACAGCTGGGCGGTGAGCTCGCGGCGACCATGCGTCGCCTTGGGATTGCTTCGGCGGTTGGCGTGCCCATCGTTGTGGCGGGACGCCTGTGGGGGGCGATGGCGGTTTTCAGCAGCGAGCGCGACCCGTTGCCGGACGACACTGCGGCGCGGCTGGCCAGTTTCACCGAGCTGCTGGCCACCACGATTGCGAACGCCGAGTCACGCGAAGCCCTTGGACAGCTGGCAGAGCAGCAGGCGGCGCTTCGACGAGTCGCGACACTGGTGGCGCGCGCGGTCAGTCCGTCTGCGGTGTTCGCCGCGGTGGCCGATGAAATGGCAAGGTGCTTGCACGTGGTTCACGCGACGGTATCCCGTTACGACGGCGACACGTTCGTCCCCCTCGCCGTCTACCACCGGGACCGGCTCTGGAAGCTGCCCGAGGGCCTGCGACTCGCAATGGATGGAGACAACGTCGGCGTCAGAGTGTTCCGCACTGGCGGCGTCGCGCGGATGGACGGCCACGACGATGCTGCGGGTTCCCACGCCGCGCGGATACGCGAGCTGGGCATTCGTTCAGCGGTGGGAGTGCCGATCATGGTCGACGGAATCCTTTGGGGCGCAGCCGTTGTCGGCTCATCGGCCCCCGAGCCGTTGCCACCGGACACCGAGGCGCGCATCGGCGACTTCGCCGAGCTGGTGGCGACCGCGATCGCTAATGCCGCCACCCGTGCGGCATTGCAGGCGAGCCGCGACGAGCTGAGTGTGCTCGCCGAGCAGCAGGCCGCGTTGCGGCGGGTGGCAACCCTGGTGGCGCGCGGGACGTCCCCTTCGGAGGTGTTCTCCACGGTGGCAGACGAGATGGCCCGCTGCCTGCACGCGGGCAACGCGTCGGTGAACAGCTTTGAAAATGACATGGTCACCGTTGTCGCCGTGGCCGCCGTCGCGCGCGGGATCAAGCGCGCACCACTTGTCGGTGAACGCCATAACCTGTTGGACGGCGACAATATCGCGACGAGGGTGTTTCACACCGGCCGACCTGCACGACTGGAAGGCGTGGAGTTTCAGAGTGCTCCCGGCTTTATCGCCGCACGGCTACGCAAAATGGGCCTGCGTTCCACGGTGGGCGTCCCGATCATTGTCGACGGACGGGTATGGGGGATGGCGGCGCTCGGTTGGTTACGACCTGAGCCGTTGCCAACCGACACGGAGGCGCGCATGAGTGACTTCGCCGATCTCGTCGCGACCGCGATTGCCAACGCCGCCACCCGCGCCGAACTGATCGCCTCACGCGCCCGCATCGTCGCGGCCGCCGACGAGGGTCGCCGCCGTCTGGAGCGCGACCTGCACGACGGCGCCCAACAACGGCTGGTCGCACTGGGCCTGCAGCTGCATCTAACTGAGGCGTCAGTGCCGGCCGACCTGCAGGCGCTCGGAGAGCAGCTGGGGGACATCGCGTCCGGATTAACCGGTGTCACAGTAGAGCTCCAAGAGATTTCACGCGGGATTCATCCGGCGATCCTGTCCAAGGGCGGAATCGGTCCCGCGCTCAAGACACTGGCCCGCCGCTCGGCCGTCCCGGTCACCCTTGAGCTTGCGATTGACCGACGCTTGCCCGACTCAGTCGAAGTCGGCGCGTATTACGTCGTTTCCGAGGCCCTGACCAATGCCGCCAAGCACTCTCGCGCCTCCCACGTGGCCGTGCGCGGGCAAGCTAAGGATGATGTCCTCTCTCTGTCGATCAGCGACGACGGCATCGGGGGCGCCGACTTCGCCAGAGGCTCAGGGCTCATCGGGCTCAAAGACCGGGTCGAGGCCCTCGGCGGGAGACTGCGGATTGTGAGCCCGGCCGGACGCGGGACGTCGCTGGACGCCACGATCCCGCTCGATAGCCCGTGAGCGCGGGGGGTGATTTGGTGGCGGCACCAGCCGAAGTCTGTGCAGCTGTCTGCGGCCAGCTGCGCTGTCTGCCCGTTTACAAATTGTTCAGTGAGGGGGAAAGATTCCAGCTGGCAGGGGACGCAGGCGAGCAATCCGTTGCCATCCCCGCCGCTATCACGGCATAGTGAAACCCACAGAGCCTCAGGCGAAACACCAGCTCGATTTACACCGCTCCCAGGGGTGCCCAGCGCTCTGTTCCTCGACGACCTCTACGAAGTCACGCACCTAGGACGCCGTCAACGCGTCCTGCACGAGATTGCAGCGCGCTGCGGGCGCTATGTATGCGCTGGCTCTCCTGCACCTGATCTGTAGTGCTGATGGTGTTCAGCCACTGCAACATCATCAAAACCTCGGGCTCACTCAGTGGCGTAGGTGTACACCGAAGCAACGCGGCCATTTGCAATGCTGCGGGTTTGAGGATATCGGTGTCGCGTTCGCCCGACGAGTCGCCGG
>NZ_JAOPWB010000292.1 GCF_025965855.1 Mycobacterium sp.
TTGTTTGGGTTTGAACCCGAAGTCCTTCACACGGGTCCATCGGAGCTAGGCCGCGGCATCTTGGAAGACCTTGATCATCTCTCGTCATCGAGCAGCTGGGGAACCTCTGAGGGCGAGTTTTCCGGGAATTTGGAGAAGAAGGAGCTGACCTGGTCCAAGTCTATGAGGGTTTCTTCACCGTCGCGCTGGGAGACGCAGATACGTACCGGCGCTCCGAGACCGGAGGCGGCGGTGTAGCCGAACAAACCCCGCGCGATGACGGCGTTGCCGACCAAGTAGAACTTGGACTCGATCGGGATTCCGGCCAGCCGCATCGTGGTGCCCTGCTCCATTTCCCAAAAGATGGAGAACTTGCTCGGCGCTGAGACCGCAGCGACGTAGGCCTCCAGTCCGTCACGGTCGGCATGTCCCACGTATTCCATCATCCGTGGGACCGAGAAGCGCTGCAGGCTTGACTCGATGGCCTGAGTCACCTCGAAGAATGACTTCTTGGAGCGGATCGTGACGAGGACTCCGTCGTATTTGGTCAATGCCGTTTGAGCTGACATGGGTATTCACTAACTTTCTTCTCGGGGTTTTTACTTTCAGTTATCCAGAAATTCGGTTGCCCTACGAGCCGATCCGGGGCGCGGGAGGTGTGCTGTCCGCCGGTTACGGGGGCCCGACTCGGGTGTCGTTGATCCGGCCCCGATCTACAGGCGCGTCTTCATCGGGAAACTGTTCGAACACGATCTGCTCGTGGGCGGGCACGGCGACGTGGTGCTCGGAGGGAATCACATAGGCGCGGGCGAACGAGGTGCCAAGGTGCGCCGTATGCAGGTGGCCGCCGATGGCGCGGTCTCCTTGGACGGCCATCACGGCGTGGATGTGGGGCTTGCCGTCGACGATCTCCCCGGTGGCGGTCATCTCGGCGGGCAGCGCGTAGCTGGAGTAGGTGTGTGCGGTGGGGTCGCCGGCGGGGTTGGTAGACACCGTGAAGCTGTCGACGGCGCCGATCAGGGCGACGATGGCGGCATAGGTGATGCCGTGTTCGGCGGCTTGTTGGGTGATCGATTCGATCAGCTCGGCGTTGCGAACCTCGAAGACATGCACGGGCGCTCTCCGTCCGATGGTGTTGTGCTGGTTCAGCGTTGGCCGCGCCACGCTCCAAAAGTGTGGTTTATGGGTGCCCTTTTCCACACCAGCGTGCTGAGGGTTTCGACACCCTCGGGCGCCTCGGTGATGGCGGATAGCGTGAGGTGGTCTCCGTCGAGCTTGCTGTGCCGTAGCTGGGTCAGGTTCAACCAGTTCGGTAGCAGCGACACCCAGGGATGGTGGTGTAGCACGCCGGTGTCTTCGTCGACGGTGAATGGGCCGCTGTAGGCGAGGTATCCGGCGGCGGCGGCCTCAGCCTGTTCGGGGGTGCCTCCCTCTGTTTCGGGACGGTCGTAGGCGGGCCGGTCGGGGCGCATGATTTGTGCGGACATGTACCCGTCGGCGGTGTACATGATCAGGCCCCGCGCGTCAGGACCCAGCGGGTAGCTGATCGGTCCGCCGTGACTGTGTTGGGCCGTGTAGGACGCCAACTCCCAGGTTCCCAAAACTTCGGTGCGCAACATCAGTCCTCCAAGGACGTCGGAAGGGGTAAACCGAACATCAGCCACGACTGGTTGCTCACCCAATCGGGATACAGCCGGGTCATCTCGTCGAACAACTCCCGGTCGGATGTCGCGGTTTCCGTCAGCCGGCCGAAGTCCTGCAGGTAGCACTTGGTGTCGTCGATCGCCGACGGCAAGTCCGGCGCACCGGTCTTCTTGTGCCCGGCGACCGCTATCTTCGGGCTGAGCGCCGCCAGGCGGTCCAGGGCCGCGATCCAGTTCTGCCGGCTCTCCGCCGTGGTTGCGCCGACGTAGACGTGGCACTGGTTGTAGAGCACATCGCCGCCGACGACCAGATCGATGGACGGAACGTGCAGTGACGTGGTGTGCACGGTATCGGTCCTGCCCTGCTCGATGATGCGGAGTTCATCACCCTCCAGGGTGAAGGTGTCGCCCTCATAGGGGTCGGCCATGACGATCTGGGTGGCCAATTGTCCAGGCCAGCGTCGGCGAAAGACCCCATCCAAGAACGCCGGAGTCAGCTGCTCCTGCATCAGTTCCACCGACTTGGGCGTGGCGATGGCGTGAGCGCTGGGAAAGCGGTCGAGCAGGACGCTCAAACCAAAGAAGTGGTCGAAGTGCCCGTGCGTGATATAAATCGTGGTCAGGTTGCGGTGATGCAGCGCAACCCAATCCGCAAGAGCCTCCGCCTCGGCCACCGTGGCGAGGGTATCGACGAGCACGGCGTCGTACTCACCGTAGATCAGCGTCGAGGTGATCGGGTCCCAGCCGAGGGGTTCACCAAATGGCCTCGGCCGCTCGCCGACCACGGACTTTCCCGGCGCGGTAAACACGTTCACCCCGAGCGTGTCCGCGCGGAGGTCATCGGCTGCCGTCACAGTCATCGCACTGTGTCCTTTCACCGTAGGCGGTAACGGTCTGTCGAATGCCGCACTGGGCGGCCACCCTTTTCATCGCCCATACCGGCCCGCCGAAAGGTCGATGGTTAGGCCGCGCAGCGTATTCCGCTGATTTTGACCGCCGGCCGCCTCGGTAGCGGTGGCGACGAGATCGTCCGTCACGCCGAAATTCCTTTCCCTGGGCTCAGAACGAGCCGCCGCCGACCTAACGGCGTTGCATGTTCACGACCCATCCCACTGTTGTCCGCCTCGGCCGGCGATCGGATCTGCCGGTGGACAGTCCGAGTGGCCAGTCGTGTAGATGGTGATCGAACGGCCGTCGCGCCGAGAAGCATCCGGTCACCGGACGCGTTGCCCCGTGGGCAGGCGCTGTAACGGTGGTGCGGACAGATCCAGTCAAGTCGACTCCTGGTTAGAGGTCGGTGCTGCGCGGCGGGGTGGCGGTGCCGTAGACCAGCCGGGAGTGGGCCGCGAACGTCTTTGCGACCAGCTGCCTGATGCCGGGGCGGGCGTCGGCGGGCATGGCGGCGATGAACTGGTCGATGCTCTCGGGATCGCCCTCATACATCAGCAGGCCGATCGTGAGTGGGAATTGTGCTGAGTCGGTGGCCAATTCGCTCCCCATAGGCGAGTGCCAGAGCCACCCCGGGTACCACGTGCCCGACCGCGCCCAGCTACATCGTGGCTTCCACGGGGTGGGTGCCGCCGGTCACGGTGAGCTCGCCGTCGCGGAGGGGTTCCTTGCACGCGGCGCAGACGGTAACTGAGTGAAAGTCGGCGCCGCAGGTGTGCTGGAAGATGACCGGCTCGGCGCCGGGGTTGACGTATCGGTCGCCCCATTCTTTGAGCGCGACAAGGATGGGTTGAAGGTCTCGCCCGGCGTCAGTCAGCAGGTACTCGTGGCGCGGCGGATGCTCCGAATACTGCCGTCGCTCGATCACGCCCGCTTGTTCGAGTTTGCGCAGCCGTGCTGTGAGCACGTCGCGCGGCGCCCCCGTGCTGGTGGCGATGTCTTGAAAGCGCGTGTGTCCGTAGCGGATCTCGCGGGCCACCAGCAATGCATAGCGGTCACCAACGATCGAGAGCGCATCCGCGATAGAGCACACTCGTGGGGAAGGTTTGCTTTCTGGACTCACCAGGAGTACGTTACCCGATGAAGTAGGTAGGGCATTCAAACTGACTGCCTGGTAGCCGTTCGGTCGAAAGCCAAAATGCATCGTCCCGCCACCGCCAGGCCCACTGATACGCCGTCCGCGCCTCCCACAATCCACAATGAAGGCTCACACGTCTCGGGTTTCCATTTGCCACCATCGCCGCGTGCGAGCTCACCGCCGGGCGTGGTCGGTGGGAGGGATAGCGTCGGTGCTGCTCAGATGGCCAAGCTTTTCTCCGCGCGAGGCGTCGCGCAGCTCAGGGGTCGGCACAGCGAGTGCGGGCTGCTCGACCGGCTGATCGACGCCGTGCGCGCCGGTGAGAGCCGGGCACTTGTGGTGCGTGGCGAGCCGGGCGTGGGTAAGACGGCGCTGCTGGATTACCTGGTCGATCACGCGTCGGGGTGCGTGGTGGCGCGCGCCGCCGGGGTCCAATCGGAGATGGAGCTCGCGTTCGCCGGGGTGCATCAGTTGTGCGCGCCGATGCTCGATCACCTTGCACGGCTCCCGGTTCCCCAGCGTGATGCGCTGCGGGTCGCGTTGGGCCTCACTGAGGGTTCGGCGCCGGATCGTTTCCTTGTCGGCCTGGCGGTTTTGGGCCTGCTCTCCGAGGTTGCCGAGCAGCGCCCGCTGATCTGTGTGGTCGATGATGAACAGTGGCTCGATCGCGCCTCAACACAGGTTCTGGCGTTCGTGGCGCGGCGCTTGCATGCCGAATCGGTGGGTGTGGTGTTCGCTGCGCGCAGGCCGAGCGACGAGCTGGCGGGAATGCCGGAACTGGTCGTAGAGGGTCTGGCAGCGGGCGATGCGCGCGCCCTGTTGGACTCGGTGCTCACCGGGCCGCTGGACGTGCAGGTGCGCGACCGCATCGTGGCCGAGACGCGCGAGAACCCGTTGGCGTTGTTGGAGTTGCCGCGGGGGTTGACGCCGGCGGAGCTGGCGGGCGGATTCGGACTCCCCGGCGCGGCGCCATTGTCGGGGCGCATCGAAGAGAGCTTCCGGCGGCGGCTGCAGGCCCTGCCCGCCGAGACCCGCCGCCTGTTGCTGGTGGCCGCCGCCGAGCCGGTCGGTGATCCGCTGCTGGTGTGGCGGGCCGCTGAGCGGCTCGGGATCGGCACCCAGGCAGCAACCCCTGCGGTCGAGGCCGGCCTGCTCGAGTTCGGGACGCGGGTGCTGTTTCGTCACCCATTGGTGCGCTCGGTGGCCTACCGCTCGGCGCTTGTTGAGGACAGACGCGACGTGCACCGCGCCCTGGCGGAGGTCGCCGATGCGGGGCGGGATCCCGACCGTCACGCCTGGCATCGCGCGCAGGCCGTGCCCGGGCCCGATGAGCACGTCGCCCAGGAACTCGAACGCTCAGCGGCTCGAGCCCAAGGCCGCGGCGGTTTGGCCGCGGCGGCCGCGTTCCTCGAACGCGCGGCGACGCTGACGCCCGAACCGACGCACCGAGCCGAGCGGCTGCTCGCCGCGGCCCGGACCAAGCGCGACGTCGGCGCGCTCGATGCGGCACTGGGGCTGCTGGTCGCGGTCGAGGCTGGCCCGCCTGACGCCGCGCGGACCGCCGAAGTGGAGCATGTGCGTGGACAGATCGCGTTGATGCAGCGCCGCGGCTCCGACGCCGCTCGACTGCTTCTGAGTGCGGCCAGACGCCTTGACCCGCTCGACGCCGACCTGGCGCGTGAGACGCACCTGGAGGCGCTTGGGAGCGCTATGTGGGCGGGCGACTTGGACAACACCGCTAGCGTGCGGGAGGCCGCCGAGGCCGCGCGCGTTGCGCCCCCCGGCCCCGAACCGCCGCGGGTGGTGGATGTCCTGCTCGACGCGTTCGCGCGGCGGTTGACCGCGGGATATACAGCGGCCGCGCCAACGCTTGCCCGAGCACTTGAGCTGGCCCTGGCGCCCAGCGGCGCCAACAATGACCGGCGGCTCTGGCTCACAAGTTTAAGGGCCGGCGCCATTACCGCCCTGGAGCTGTGGGACGCCGAATCGGCGCATGCCCTGGCCGTTCGCGTCGTGCAGTCCGCCCGCGATACGGGCGCAATCGCACGCTTACAGTTCGCGCTCAATACTCTCGCCTGGACCAACCTCTTGGCAGGCGAGTTGACCACGGCGGCGGAGCTGATCGAAGAAGATCGCGTAATCGCTGAGGCGACCGGGAATCCACTGCTTGGGAATGCCCAGGTGGCACTCGCGGCGTGGGCGGGCCGGGAGGCGTCGGCGTCTGAGCTGATCGAGGCCACATTGCGGGAATCGACCGAACACGGTCTGGGCAGGACAGTCGACTTCGCGACCTACGCAAGCGCGGTTCTGTACAACGGCGTTGGTCGTTACGGCGCCGCCCGCGATGCCGCGTGGCAGGCGTTCGAGCGCGATCAGCTGGGGTCCGGGCCGTTTGTGGTGCCCGAGCTGGCCGAGGCGGCGTCTCGCACCGGTGACACCGCGATGCTCACGTCCGCACTCGAGTGGCTGTCCGAACGCACGGCGGTGACACCGACCGATTGGGCGCTGGGAATCGAAGCCCGTATCCGTGCATTGCTCAGCGAGGGCGAGTCCGCCGAGCGCTTCTACCGCGAGTCGATCACGCACCTGGGCCGCACCCGCGTCCGGGCGCAGCTGGCCCGCGGACATCTGCTCTACGGCGAATGGCTGCGAGGCAAGCGGCGCCGCAGTGACGCGCGCGCGCAGCTGCGCATCGCCCACGACCTGTTGGACGCGATGGGCATAGAGGCGTTTGCCGAGCGGGCTCGCCGCGAGCTGGCGGCCACCGGCGAGACCGCCCGCAAACGCACCGTCGACACCAGCCTGCAGCTGACCGCCCAAGAGGCCCGGATCGCGAGGCTGGCTCGCGACGGACTCTCCAACCCGGAAATCGGGGCCCGGCTGTTCATCAGTGCGCGCACCGTCAAATACCACCTGAGCAAGGTCTTCCTCAAGCTCGACATCACCTCGCGCAGCCAACTTGACCGCGTCTTACCGAGCGACCCGGGCACCATGCGCCGCACTAGCGACGCGGCGCCAGCCGATGTCCGGGTGGCCGCCCAAGCCAGGACTGACCACCCGCACTGGACACAGGCCGATGCGAGCGCGGGATAACCGAATCACTCTGGGATGTAGTCGACGATCGTGCGCGACGACCAGCATCTATGGAGTGACACCTTGAGCATCTGGTTCAACGGCATGCAGCCGCGGTTCCGAACCATCGACGGCTGTCCAGCCGCTTCGCCGAAAGCCAGCATCGCGACAATCACACCCTATTGCTCGGTCTGTGGCCGGAGAATCTGTTGGCCTTCGAGCCGCTCTGGGCGCGGCCGGCCGAGCATACCCATCTGTTGGCCACCGCTCGACGCAAACTGAACGGCCCTCACCACCGCGCACCCAGGAGGTTCACTCGCGGATGAATACTGAGCCAGCTCGGGAGCTGACCGGAGCATCGCCAGCGTTAGCGTCTGGGACGGCGGTACCGCAACTTAGCGCGGACCAGTTCGATCGCATGACGGCCTATGGAGTGGCGCAGCCGGTGGAGGTGGGCGACATTGTTGTTCGCCCGGGCGACGTCGATTACGACTTGATCCTGGTGGAGTCGGGGTGGACCGAGATCCTCAGCCCGGCCATCGGCGATGAACCCGAGTCGGTGGTCGCCCGATACGGGTCCGGGGGGTTCCTAGGTGAACTGAATTTTCTGACCGGCCAGACGGCCTGTCTGACGGCGCGTGTGAGCGAGGCCGGCCGGATCCATCGGATCTCCCGGGGGCGGTTTCGTCGGTTGATGGCCACCGAACCCGACCTCTCCGACATTTTGTTGCGCACGTTTTTGGCCCGCCGCGACCTGTTACGCGAGGGGCCCGCAGCCCGCGCCATCGCCATCGTGGGCAGCGAGTTTTCGGCCGAAAGTCTGGCGCTGCGTACCTTCGCCGCCCGTCAACGCTTGGCCTACCTGTGGCTGGACGCCGACAGTGCGGCAGGACAGGGGCTGGCCCAATCCGCGCAGATCAGCGCCGCGGATCTGCCCGCGGTGATCATCCCGCATAAGGTGCTGCGCCGCGCCACCACCGGGCAGATGGCCCAGGCCCTCGGCCTGGCGTACCGCCACAGCCCGACCACGCCCGCAGACCTGATCGTGATCGGCTCCGGCCCGGCCGGGCTGGCCGCCGCCGTCTACGGCGCATCGGAGGGGCTGGCCACCGTCGTCCTCGATGCGGTCGGCATCGGCGGACAGGCCGCAGCCAGTTCCCGGATCGAGAACTATCTCGGTTTCCCCTCGGGACTCAGCGGCGGGGAGTTAACCCAACGCGCGGCCCTGCAGGCGATGAAATTCGGTGCCCAGCTGTCCAGCCCCTGTCGGGTTGTCGACCTCGACACCGGTGGACAGCACCTTTCCGTCATGCTCAGCGACGGCACCACCGTCGAGTCCCGCGCCGTGCTGATCGCCACCGGAGTCCAGTACAACGCACTTCCGCTGGAGCGCTGGGCCGACTTCGAAGGCGCGGGAATCTATTACGCGGCAACCGAACTGGAAGCCCGCGCGTGCCGTACCGAACCGGTGACCGTGGTGGGTGGGGCGAACTC
>NZ_JAOPWB010000327.1 GCF_025965855.1 Mycobacterium sp.
CCGGTGTGTTCCGGGAGCCGTTGCCGCGGATCGGCCTGGATTCGCTGCCCGACCATGGAGCATGGCTGCAGCCGTTCCGGCCGCTGTCCGCCCTGTTGACCACGCGTGTGTGAGACTGGCGTCGAAAACCGAAAAGGCACTGCGCGGGTCGCTAGTGATCCAGTAAGGAGCTTACGTGTTCGCCTGGTGGGGACGAACTGTGTACCGCTATCGGTACATCGTCATCGGGGTCATGGTGGCTCTGTGCCTCGGCGGCGGCATTTTCGGGATGAGCCTGGGTAAACACGTTACGCAAAGCGGTTACTACGACGAGGGCAGCCAGTCCGTCAAGGCCTCGGTCCTGGGTGACCAGACTTACGGCCGCGACCGCACCAGCCACATCGTCGCCACCTTCACCGCTCCCGACGGGAAGACGGTCGACGACCCGGCATGGCGGCAGAAGGTCGTCGACGAACTGAACAAATTCAAGAATGACCATCCCGACCAGGTGGTCGGCTGGGCCGGCTGGCTGGCCGTGGCTAACCCCGCCGACGCGCCCCCGCTGATCAAGGGGATGGCCACCGAGGACAAGAAGCACACCTTCGTCAGCATGCCGCTGAAGGGCGACGACGACGACACCATCCTCAATAACTACAAAGCCATCGCACCGGATCTGCAGAAGCTCGACGGCGGCACGGTGGAGCTCGCCGGCCTGGAGCCGATCGCCAACGCCTTGACCGGCACCATCGCCACCGACCAGCGCCGCATGGAGGTTCTCGCGCTGCCACTGGTGACGGTGGTGCTGTTCCTGGTGTTCGGCGGCGCGGTCGCCGCGGGCCTGCCGGCCATCGTGGGTGGGCTGAGCATCGCGGGCGCGCTGGGCATCCTGCGGTTCGCCGCCATGTTTGGGCCGGTCCACTTTTTCGCCCAGCCGGTGGTCTCGCTGATCGGTCTGGGTATCGCCATCGACTACGGGCTCTTCGTGGTAAGCCGGTTCCGCGAAGAGATCGCCGAAGGCTACGACACCGAGGCCGCCGTGCGGCGCACCGTCATGACGGCCGGTCGCACCGTCACCTTTTCGGCGGTGCTGATCATCGCCTCGAGTGCCAGCCTGCTGGTGTTGCCGCAGGGTTTCGTGCACTCGCTTGTCTACGCGATCTTCGCCGCGGTGGGCCTTGCGGCGCTGCTGTCGATCACGTTGCTGCCGGCCTGCCTGGGTATCCTCGGCCGCCACGTCGACGCCCTGGGCGTGCGGACCGCGTTCCGGGTGCCCTTCCTGCGCAATTGGAAGGTGTCGCGGGCTTACCTCAACTGGCTCGCCGACCGGCTGCAGAAGACCAAGACCCGCGAGGAGGTCGAGGCCGGGTTCTGGGGCAAGCTGGTCAACTTCGTGATGAAGCGGCCGCTGGCGTTCGCCATCCCGATCGCCGTCGCCATGATCCTGCTCGTCATCCCGCTGGGCAACCTCTCGTTCGGGGGCATGAGCGAGAAGTACCTGCCGCCCAACAATTCCGTCCGCCTGGCGCAGGAGCACTTCGACAAGCTCTTCCCGGGATACCGGACCGAGCAGCTGACCATGGTGATCAAGAGCGACAACGGCAGCAAGGTCACCGATCAGCAGGTCGCCGACATTCGCAACAGGCTCGCGCCGATCACCGGGTTCACCGACAAGACCTGGGAGGAGCGGGCGTGCCCGACCATCGCCGGCAATCCGTGCGTCAGCGGCCCGAACGGGACGACGCAGCCCAAAGACGACTCGGTGCGGGTGATTCAGAACGGCCTGTCCAACCGCAATGACGCCGCCAAGAAGATCAGCGAACTGCGGGCGATAAACCCCCCGAAGGGGATCAGCCTCCTGGTCGGCGGCACGCCGGCCCTCGAGCAGGACAGCATCCACAGCTTGTTCGACAGGGCTCCGCTGATGCTGGTCCTGTTGCTCGGTGCCACCATGCTGTTGATGTTCCTGGCGTTCGGCTCGGTGGTGTTGCCGATCAAGGCGACGGTGATGAGCGCGCTGACGCTCGGGTCCACTTTGGGGATTCTGACCTGGATCTTCGTCGACGGGCATTTCTCGAAGTGGCTGAACTTCACGCCGACGCCGCTGATGGTGGTGCTGATCGCGCTGGTGGTCGCGGTGGGTTTCGGCCTGGCCACCGACTACGAGGTATTCCTGGTGTCCCGCATGGTCGAGGCCCGCGAACGCGGCATGTCGACCGCCGAGGCCATCCGGATCGGCACCGCGACCACCGGACGCCTGATCACGGCCGCCGCGCTGGTCCTCGCCGTCGTCGCCGGTTCATTCGTGTTCTCCGACCTGGTGCTGATGAAGTATCTGGCGTTCGGGCTGATGGCCGCGCTGCTGCTGGACGCCACCGTGGTGCGGATGTTCCTGGTGCCCTCGGTGATGAAGCTACTCGGCGACGACTGCTGGTGGGCCCCGCGCTGGGCCAGGCGGCTACAGGACCGCCTCGGACTGGGCGAGATCGACCTCCCCGACGAGCGGAAGCGGCCCAGCCTCAACGGGCGGCCCACCAGGCCTCCGGTCGCGGCGGCCAGCCTGGTCGCGACGCCACCGCGCGCACCGCACGATCCCACCCACCCCGGCTTGCTCGAGCCGTCGCGGGCGGCGCGCCCCGACCAGCTGGAGCCCAGGCCCGCCCGGGAAGTGGCCGCCGGTGCACCCAGCGCGCCGTCGCGAGCGAACACCACGCGCATCCCGGCCCAGCCCACGGACGCCAAAACGGCGCGGCTCGCCGTGCCGACCAATGTGGCCCCCGCCAACCCGGCCGCACCCAACTCCGCGCCGGCGCCGCGGCCACCGGCGCCGCCAACGCCTTCGCCGCCGACGCCGTCCAGCGGTCAGACCCGGGCCATGCCGGTCCCGACCAACCATTCCGGTGACGGCAAGAGCGACCCGGCCGACCCCACCGCCGCCATGCCGGTCATGCGGTCCGACGCCGACGACTCCGACGCGGCCACCGAGCAGCTCAACGCCCGCGGGCAAAGCGATAACGGCGACCGCCGGCGCCGCGGCGCCGGCGGGGGCGTCAGTGCGCAGGATCTGCTGCGCCGCGAGGGACGCTTATAGCGCCTGACGGCTCAGCCTGCCGCGTCCCCGGGATCGTCCGGCTTCGCCTGGACGATCGCCCCCACCTCGTCGGGCTCCTCGGCCTGCTCTTCGGCCTCGGCGAACGGATCCCGGGCGAGCAGCACCTGTATCGCGTTGTTGAGGAACGCGACCGTCGGAACGGCGAGCAGGGCGCCAACGATCCCGCCCAGCACGCCGCCGGTGGAGATGGCCAGCACCACCCCGAGCGGATGAATCGAGACCGCGCGTCCCATCACCAGCGGCTGCAGCAAGTGGGCCTCCAGCTGGTTCACCGCGATCAGCAAACCCAGCGTGATCAGCGCGTAGACGATGCCCTTTGCCAGCAGGGCCACCACCACGGCCAGGAACCCGGCGATCACCGCACCCACCAGCGGGATGAAGGCGCCGAGGAACACCAGTGAGGCCAGGGGAAGCGCCAGCGGAATGTTCATGATCGCCAACCCGGTGCCGACGCCCGCGGCATCGGTGAGGGCGACCAGGAAGGTGGCGCGCACGTAGCTGATCAGCGACCCGTATCCGGCGCTGCCCGCCTCGCGCACCCGCCCACGGGCGCCCTCCGGGAAGATCTTGGTGACGTACTGCCAGATGTTGCGCCCGCCGTAGAGGAAGAAAATCAGCGTGAACAGCGCCAGCACGGCGGCCGTCACCACCTCGGTGATGGTCGCCGCGGTGGCCAGCGCGCCGCTGGTGAGCTTGGACTGATTGTTGTGCAGCGCCTGGATCGCGGCGTTGCCCGCGTTGGAGATCTGTTCCCCGCGCAGATGCAGCGGGCCCTCGATCAGCCACCTGCGGCTGGAGTCGATGCTGCGGCTCATCTGGTCGGTCAGGTCGGGCAGACCGTAGACGAACTGGACGATGACGAACGCCAGGATGCCGCCGAAAATCGCGAACCCGCCCAGCATGACCAGCGCCACCGCCGCGCCGCGCGGCAGCCCCCGCCGGTCGATCCAGTCGACCGCCGGCACCAGCAAAGCGCTGACCATCAGCGCCAGCAGCACCGGAACGACGATGACTTCCAGCTTCTTCACGACCCAGAGCAGCGCGACCACCGCCGCCAGGATGACGAGCAAACGCCACGCCCAGGCCGCGGACTTGCGCACAAGGGGTTCGACTGCCCCAGCTTCCAAGCAGTCGTCGGGGTTTGCCGGCATCACGCCAGCCTATCTGGCACCGGTGCGCTGCAATGGCCTGCAATGGCGGCACAAACCCCGTTTCGCGGTCGCTCGCGTCCCTGCGGTCGGCACGATCCGGTTACGACGACGACACAGTCGGAGTTGCGCCCCGGGGACCCCACCACCTGCGCGGTTACCCTAAAGCACGTGCCGCACGACGCACCCGCCCGCAAGCTGGACCTGACGCGCGAAGAGACCCCGCGCGGCAAGTACTGGTGGGTGCGCTGGGTGATCCTCGGCGTCGTCGCGATCGTGCTTGCTGTCGAGATCGCGCTCGGCTGGCACCAGTTGGCGAAAGCCTGGATGAGCTTGTACGAGGCCAACTGGTGGTGGCTGATCGCGTCGGTGGTGGCGGCGGCCGCGTCGATGCACAGCTTCGCCCAGATCCAGCGCACCCTGCTGAAATCCGCCGGCGTGCACGTCAGGCAGTTGCGGTCGGAGGCCGCGTTCTATGCCGCCAATTCGCTGAGCACGACGCTGCCCGGCGGGCCGGTGCTGTCGGCGACGTTCCTGTTCCGTCAGCAGCGGCTCTGGGGCGCCTCGACGGTGGTGGCCTCGTGGCAGTTGGTGATGTCGGGCGTGCTGCAGGCGGTGGGGCTGGCGCTGCTCGGCCTGGGCGGCGCCTTCTTCCTGGGAGCCAGGAACAACCCGTTCTCGTTGCTGTTCACGCTCGGCGGCTTCGTCGCGTTGCTGCTGTTGGCCCAGGCGGTGGCGACGCGCCCGGACCTGATCGAAGGCATCGGCAGCCGGGTGTTGACGTGGGTTAATTCGCTTCGCGGCAGGCCGGCGGATACCGGCCTGGACAAGTGGCGCGAGACGCTCATGCAGCTCGAGTCGGTCAGCCTGGGCCGGCGCGACCTGGGCGTCGCGTTCAGCTGGTCGATGTTCAACTGGATCGCCGATGTCGCCTGCCTCGGCTTCGCCGCATACGCCGCCGGCGACCACGCGTCGGTCGCCGGGCTGACGGTCGCGTACGCGGCCGCCCGCGCGGTCGGCACGATACCGCTGATGCCGGGCGGCCTGCTGGTGGTCGAGGCGGTGCTGGTGCCCGGCCTCATCTCCAGCGGGATGTCGTTGCCGAGCGCGATCTCGGCCATGCTCCTCTACCGGCTGATCAGCTGGTTACTCATCGCAGCCGTCGGCTGGGTGGTGTTCTTCTTCGTTTTCCGCACCGAGAACATCGCCGACTCCGACGCCGACGACCCGATTACCGGCCCACTGCCCGTCATACGCGAGATCGATCCGTCCGCCGACCCGACGCAGACCGCCCTGCAGGGCCCGCTGCCGCCACCCGAGCCCAGCCACGAAAACGGCGGTTAGCCAACGCTTTTCGGCCGTCGGCCCGTCGAGAGTGAATCTGACGACGCGTCGTGTGGTTCACACTCGGCGCCAGGGGGCTTTTAGCCGGCGTTGTTCGGTCGCGGCGCGCCGCCCACCGTGACGCCGGGCAGCAGCGGGGCCGGGGCGCCACCGACGGGGGCCGCGCCCGGCGCGCCACCGGCCG
>NZ_JAOPWB010000006.1 GCF_025965855.1 Mycobacterium sp.
CTGCGGCGCGCCGGCCGGGACCGGGGCCGTCGGTGCCGGGCTCGCGGCCGGGGTCTCGCCGCAGCACGGCGGCTTTGCGCCCTGGGCGGAGATGGGCTTTGTGCCTTGGGCATAGATGATGGCGGCCGAGACCACCAGCGAGGCCGCCAACGCCAACCAGCGGCTCCTGCCGATGGCTAACAGGCCTTTGCGCACGAACAGCAGCTTAGCGCCGTGCGGGACGTATGTGGCAATCTTTTCGATATCTCTTGTTGGGTGCTACGGCCAAGTGAGGTCGCCGGGCCGCGTGGCACCAAGTATCAGGGCACCATCCACGACAGCACTGAGGCCTGTAGCCCCGAGAGGGCGCAAATGAACGCCAGGAACACGAGGCTCCAGACGAATACCCGGCGGAAGATGTCGCCTTCCTTGCCGTGCACACCGACGGCAGCCGCCCCGATGGCGAGGTTCTGCGGCGAGATCATCTTGCCGAGCACACCGCCGGAGCTATTGCCTGCGGCCATCAGCACCGGGGACAGTCCCGCCTTGGTCGCCGCGGTCACCTGCAGGGCGCCGAAGAGAGAGTTCGAAGAGGTGTCGGACCCCGTCACCGCCACACCGAGCCAGCCCAGGATGGGTGAGATCAGCGCGAACGCGCCTCCCACCCCGGCCATCCACGTGCCCAGGGTGATGGTCTGCCCGGACGCATTCATCACGAATGCCAGTGCCAGCACGGCCATTACGGTGACGATGGCCCACCGGAGCTGATACAGCGTCGCCCCGTAGGCCCGGAGCGCCCCGCCCACCGACAGGCGCAGCGCGACACACGTGAGGACTCCGGCCGCGAGCATCTGGGTGCCCGGCGTGGTCAGCAGATTCAATGTGAAGTTCGGCAGCGACGACGGGGCGCCCTTGGCGGTGTAGAGGTGCAGGCCCGGCCAGTGCACGATGAAGGTCGCCTTTTCGAGGAGCTTTTTCACCGCCGAGATCTGGCAAATCACGAAGATGGCAATGACGATCGCGTACGGCGCGTAGGCACGCAGCACCCGCACGCGTGGGTCGGGACTCGCGACGCTCGCGGCGAAGTCGGGGGCCGGCGCGTCGCCGGTACCGCCGGAAACGACCGGGGCACCAACGTGTTCGAGGCGCGAATGCCCGATGCGAACCACCGACACAACGGCGCCTGCCGACAACAGGGACGCGATCACGTCGGCCAGTGGCACCGACACGAAGTTCGAGGTCGCGTATTGGCCCAGGCCGAAAACCACGCCACCCGCCAGCGCGGGGATCCATGTTTCGCGGACGCCGCGCCGGCCGTCGGCGATGGCGACCAGCGCCAGGGGGACGAAGACCGCCAGGATCGGGGTTTGGCGCCCGACCATGGCCCCGAGCGTGTCGGTCGGCAACCCGGACGTCTTGGCGAGCGTGATGATGGGCGTGGCCATCGCGCCGTATGCGACCGGCGCGGTGTTGGCAACCAGCGCCAGTACCGCCGCCTTGATTGGTTTGAAGCCCAGCGCGAGCAGCATCACCGACGTGACTGCCACGGGTGTGCCGAACCCGGCGAGTGCTTCGAGCAACGCGCCGAACGAAAATGCGATGATAATCGCCTGGATCCGGTGATCATCACTGACCGTCGCAAAACTGCGTCGCAGCACGTCGAAATGGCCTGTCGCCAGCGTCATCTGGTAGATCCAGATCGCGTTGATAACGATCCAGAGGATCGGGAAGAAGCCGAAGGCGGCGCCTTCACCGCCCGCCAGCGCCGCTTGCCCGATCGGCATCCCGTATAGCGCGACCGCAATCGCGATCGCGACGGCCAGCGACGCAACCGACGCCATCCAGGCCCGCACACGCAGCACACCGAGCATCACGAATAGCGATGCCAACGGCAAGGCGGCCACGAGTGAACTCCACGCCAGGGAGTGCGCGACGGGATCGAGGATCTGGCGATACATGCGGGGCGCCTTCCTGGACGAGGGGGCTGGACACTTCTTGCATGCCAAGGAACGGAGATGAGTGCAGGGGATCCGTCGAAGCCGCGAAAGGACTCGGCGGCTGACGGTAACGCAGGATCAGACGGCGCATCCGACGCGGCGGCTCCGGGGCCTTCTTGGCGACCCGCGGAGTCAACAGAGAATGGCGTGTGGAGGGGTAGGTGACCGTGTACCGATCGTAACCGCCTACGCCGCGGACGCAGAGCGCGACGAGGCAATCGGTACGCGGGGCGTGGATTTCGTCGCGGGCCTGCACGATCAACCGCAGCGCGCCGAGCGCGTCACGCTCGACGTGTGATCAAACGGCGATAGCTCCGTCGACCGTCGGCCCGGAGAGCGGGCGGCGGCCTGTCAACAGGAGCATTGCCAGCTCCTGGCCCGCGAACCGCTCAACGAGAAGCGGAATGTACTCGCGCACCGGACGGCCGTCGAATGTGACATGAGCGCCCCGCACGACTGCGGTCACGGTTTCGGCTGGGATGGTCGGATACTTGCCGATCAGTCGATCGGCCACCTGGGCGATGATCGTCTGTTCACGCAACTCGATCACCGCGTAAGGCTCGCACGCGTTCACACCGAAGTCAAACATTGTTAACCACGGAATCCTCGACGTGCAGCCAGCTGAGTATTGTATACTATACTGAGCATGGCGGAGAAACTTCCCGGCCGGCTGGCCGACCATCCCACGGTCAAAAAGGTGAGCTCGCGCCAAAAGCGGCAGCCCGGTGTGCTGGACGCCGGCTGGCTGCGCGAGCTATGCCTGGCCGCCGGCGCCGACGACGTCGCGTTCGCCGGCGTCGACAACCCCGACCTGGTCTCCGAGGCCGAGCACGTCGAGGCCGCGCTGCCGGGAACCAGGAGCTACATCTCGCTGGTGGTCAAGATGAACCGCGACAACGTCCGCTCGAAGGCGCGCAGCGTCGCAAACCAGGAGTTCCACCGCAGCGGCGAAGTGCTCAACGAAGCGGCCCATCGCATCGTGCGCCGGCTGCAGGATGCCGGCTATCGGGCGCTGAACCCGTCGGCGACCTTCCCGATGGAGATGGACAACTTCCCGGGCCGCATCTGGGTGGTGGCGCACAAACCCGTCGCCGTGGCCGCGGGCCTTGGCGTAATGGGCATCCACCGCAACGTGATTCACCCCAAATTCGGCAACTTCATCCTGCTCGGCACGATCCTGGTGGACGCCCCGATCAGCGGCTACGGCGAGCCGCTGCATTACAGCCCGTGCCTCGAGTGCAAGTTGTGCGTGGCGGCGTGTCCGGTCGGCGCGATCGGCAAGGACGGCGACTTCGACTTCGTCTTCTGCTCGGTGCACAACTACCGCGAGTTCATGGGCGGGTTCACCGACTGGGTGCAGACGATCGCCGACAGCGCCGATGCGGCCGACTTCCGTTCGCGGGTCAGCGATTCGGAGAACGCCTCGATGTGGCAGAGCCTGTCGTTCAAGCCCAACTACAAGGCCGCCTATTGTCTGGCGGTGTGTCCGGCGGGGGAGGAGGTCATCGAGCCCTACCTCGAGAATCGCAAGGGATTCATGGACTTGGTGCTGAAGCCGCTACAGGACAAGAAGGAGACGTTGTACGTGCTGCCGAACTCGCGGGCAAAGGCGCACGCCGAACGCCGGTATCCGCACAAGCCGGTGAAGGTCGTCGACGGCGGAGTCCGCGGGCGCTAGGGATCAGCCCGACGCTGAACCTCCGCAAGTACTCGCGTACACCATGTTTCGCGGCCGCCGCCCGACAGCCCGCGCGTTTGCGTCACCGTGACTTTTATGCCGGCGCCCCACCGCGGGCCGAACGCGCGGTTCACCGGGCCGACCGGCCGCCGATGAGAAAGGCCGTCGCGCCGACCCGGGAGGCGTCGCCGTCCGTGCCAGCCCGATCTGGGCGCCACGGAGATGCCGGGTGGCCTGCGTGCCGGTCCGCGAACCGGTGCGACGGGCCTCGACCTGTGGTTTTGCGGACCGGCCATCGGTGCGAGAGCTGATGGTGGTGGCCCCGCGGTGGCGCACGCCACTGACTCATTGCTGGACACGTCGATCGGCACGGGCATCGGGATGGTGGGGTCGCCGGCCAGACCGGACGTTACGCCCGGGTAACCGCGCGCGGTCTCGCGCGGCGCCGGTGTACGTCACACTCGTGGCGCCGGCTAGGCCACGTTGCTGCCGGCGCGCCGATGCGGGCGCGCGCTGTTAGGCTTCGCGCCATGCACGCGGCAGCCCTTGTTTGCTCCCCAGTCGTGCTCTGTTGTCGCTGACTCGTAAGCCCGTGCGCGGACTGGGAGTTGGCGAAGACCGTTGATGTTCTAACGCCTTCCGCAGCCACGGGACCGATCTACCCAAGTCCCGCACTGGAAGGCCATCAATTGCGCAACGACATCCGGATCGCACCGCGCTGGCGGCACGGCCGCCGCATCGGGGCGCTCACCCTTCTGGCCGGGTTGGTCGCGGCATGCCAGGGCGGCGCCAGCGACGTGGTGGGCGGCGGCGGACTGATCAACGCGCACACGAAGATCACGCTGGTCGCCTACTCGGTCCCAGAACCAGGCTGGAGCAAGGTGATTCCGGCGTTCAACGCCTCCGAAGAGGGCAAGGGCGTGCAGGTCATCACGTCATACGGGGCCTCCGCCGACCAATCGCGAGGGGTCGTCGAGGGCAAGCCGGCCGACATCGTGAACTTCTCGGTCGATCCCGACGTCACCCGATTGGTCAAGGCGGGCAAGGTGTCCGCGGACTGGGCCACTGATGGCACGAGGGGCATTCCGTTCGGATCGGTGGTGACACTGGTTGTGCGTAAAGGCAATCCGAAGAACATCCAGGACTGGGACGACCTGCTGCGGCCGGGCGTCGAAGTCATCACTCCCAGTCCGCTGAGTTCCGGGTCGGCAAAGTGGAACTTGCTCGCCCCGTACGCCGCGAAAAGCGGTGGCGGCGCGGATGGCCGAGCGGGTATCGATTTCATCAGCAAGTTGGTGAGTGGACACGTCATACTGCGTCCCGGCTCGGGGCGGATAGCCACCGACGTCTTCGTCGAAGGTAGCGGGGACGTGTTGATCAGCTACGAGAACGAGGCCATCGCCATCGAGCGGCAAGGCAAGTCAGTGGAACACGTCAACCCAACGCAGACCTTCAAGATCGAGAACCCGGTGGCGGTGGTGAGCACCAGTCCGCACCTGGACGCCGCGACCGCGTTCAAGAACTTCCAGTACACCGCGGCGGCGCAGAAGTTATGGGCGCAGGCCGGTTTCCGGCCGATCGATCCCGCCGTCGCCGCCAAGTTTCGCGACCAGTACCCGGTGCCGGTCAAACTGTGGACGATCGCCGATTTCGGTGGCTGGGCCACGGTGGACACGCAGCTGTTCGACAGGAACACCGGCAGCATCACCAAGGTCTACCTGCAGGCCACCGGATGACCACACTGGTCACGCCCGACCCCGAGGCGGCCCGGCCAGAGGTCGCCGAAGGCGCTGTCTCGCAGGCGCTGCCGGCGTGGCGCGCGCCCAGCCGGCCGGTTGCCATCCCGCTTCGGGTCGGTGTCGCAACGCTGTGGCTGTCGGTGATCGTGCTGCTGCCGCTGGCCGCAATCGCCTGGCAGGCGACCGGTCACGGCTGGCTGGGCTTCTGGTTGGCGGTTACCTCGCATGCCGCGCTGGAGTCCTTCCGGGTGACGTTGACCATTTCGGTCGCGGTGACGGTCATCAATGTCGTGTTCGGTCTCATGACCGCCTGGGTGCTGGTGCGCGACGACTTCGTCGGGGAGGGTCTGATCGACGCGATCATCGATCTGCCGTTCGCGTTGCCCACCATCGTCACCAGCCTGGTAATGCTGGCCTTGTACGGCAAGAACAGCCCGGTGGGCCTTCACCTGCAGCACACCCCGCCGGGGGTGACGGTGGCGCTGGTGTTCGTCACGCTGCCGTTGGTGGTGCGCGCCGTCCAGCCGGTGCTGTTGGAGATCGATCGGGAAGTCGAGGAGGCGGCGGCGTCGCTGGGCGCGACGGGCCCAAAGGTCTTCACCTCGATCGTGTTGCCGTCGCTGGCGCCGGCGTTGCTGTCCGGTGCGGGCCTGGCGTTCTCGCGTTCCATCGGCGAGTTCGGTTCGGTGGTGACGATCGGCGGCGCGGTGCCGGGCCGAACGGAGGTGTCGTCGCAGTGGATCCGCACCCTGATCGAGAACGACGACCGCACCGGCGCCGCCGCGATATCCATTGTGCTGCTGACGATCTCATTCACCGTGCTGCTGATCTTGCGGATCGTCGGCGGCCGTACGGCCAAGCGCGAAGAAAAGGCGGCGTGATGTCGCCGTCCTTGGTCCGCTACCTGGTGCGATACGTCGTGCTCGCCTACGTCGTCGTGATGCTGATCGTTCCGGTGGCGCTGATCCTGTGGCGGACATTCCGGCCGGGGTTCGCCCAGTTCTACGAGTGGGTGAGCACGCCGGCGGCGATATCGGCCCTGGACTTGTCGCTGCGCGTGGTGGCGATCGTGTTGCCACTCAACGTGATCTTCGGCGTAATGATCTCGTTGCTGCTGGCGCGCGACGGTTTCCGCGGTAGGGGCGTGCTGCAGGCGGTCATCGATCTGCCGTTCGCGGTCTCGCCCATCATCGTGGGCGTGGCGTTGATCGTGCTGTGGGGATCGGCCGGCGCGCTGGGCTTCGTCGAAAACAACCTGGGGTTCAGGATCATCTTCGGCCTGCCCGGCATCGTGCTGGCCAGCATCTTCGTCACCCTGCCGTTCGTGGTGCGCGAGGTCCAGCCCGTGCTCCAAGAGGTGGGGACCGAACAGGAGCAGGCGGCGGCGACCCTGGGTTCGGGTTGGTGGCAGACGTTTTGGCGGATCACGCTGCCGTCCATCCGGTGGGGACTGACCTACGGCATCGTGCTGACCACCGCGCGCACGCTCGGCGAATTCGGCGGGGTGATCATGGTGTCATCCAACCTGCCGGGTGAATCGCAAACGCTCACGCTGCTGGTGAACGATCGCTACAACCGCGGTGCCGAGTACGGCGCCTACGCGCTCTCGACCCTGTTGATGGGTGTCGCGGTCGCGTTCCTGATCGTCAAGACCGTTCTGCTCATTCGCCGGTCGCGAGCGGCCAGGCAAGGCTGACAAGGAGACTGAGATGTCCAAGACCGAAATCGATGGGGCCGCAGCCGCTCCGGCGATCGTGGTGCGGGACGCCTATAGGCGCTTCGGCGATTTCGTGGCGTTGGATCATGTGGATTTCGTGGTGCCCAAGGGGTCGTTGACGGCGTTGTTGGGTCCCAGTGGTTCGGGCAAGTCGACGCTGTTGCGGGCCATCGCCGGGCTGGATCACCCCGACAGCGGCACCGTCACGATCAACGGCCGCGATGTGACCGGGGTGTCGCCGCAGCGGCGCGGCATCGGGTTTGTGTTTCAGCACTATGCGGCGTTTAAGCACCTGACCGTTCGCGACAACGTGGCCTATGGGCTCAAGATCCGCAAGCGGCCCAAGGCCGAGGTCAAGGCGAAGGTCGACAATCTGCTGGAGGTGGTGGGGCTGAGCGGGTTTCAGACCCGCTATCCCAATCAGCTCTCCGGTGGCCAGCGCCAGCGCATGGCGCTGGCCCGGGCGCTGGCGGTGGATCCGCAGGTGTTGTTGCTCGATGAGCCGTTCGGGGCGCTGGATGCCAAGGTGCGCGAGGATTTGCGGGCTTGGTTGCGCCGCCTGCACGACGAGGTGCACGTCACCACGGTGCTGGTCACCCACGATCAGCATGAGGCGCTGGATGTGGCGGATCGGATCGCGGTGCTCAACAAGGGCCGCATCGAGCAGGTCGGATCGCCCACCGAGGTCTATGACTCCCCGTCAAGCACGTTTGTCATGTCCTTTTTGGGCGCGGTGTCCGAGCTCAATGGCGCGTTGGTGCGCCCGCACGACATCCGGGTCGGGCGCAAGCCAGACATGGCCGTGGCCGGCGGGGACGGCACCGCGGAATCCATTGGAGTGGTGCGCGCCACCGTCGACCGGGTGGTCGCGCTGGGCTTCGAGGTCCGCGTGGAGATGACCAGTGCCGCCACCGGGGGAGCCTTCACCGCGCAGATCACCCGCGGCGACGCGGAGGCGCTGGCCCTGCGCGACGGGGACACCGTCTACGTGCGCGCGACCCGTGTCCCACCCATCCCCAGCGACGTCGTCATTCCCCATGGCGGGGTCGGGGACGCCGACGAAGATCAGAGCACGCTGACGTCGGCTTGAGCTACGGGGAGCCCGGGTTACCCGTTGTCACCCATGACCGCGCCCTCGCGGCGCGGGTCGGCGCCACCGGTCCACTGCGATGAGCTCCGGGTGATCGCCGAAAGGCCGCTGGACTGGTCGGTCAGGTTGACCTGATGGCCCAATGCGCGCAGGCCTTGCACCAGCGGGTCGTGGTCGCCGTTGTCGGATCTGTTGATCTCGGGATCCTCGCCGCCGACGTTGGTTTGCGGCGAGTTCTGCGCACCGAAATCGACCAGCGACACCGCCTGCTGCGGGTTCAGGCCCCAATCTAGCACCCCCACAAGGGTTTTCACGACGAACTGGATGATCGTGGAACCGCCGGGCGAGCCGGTCACCGCGTACAGCGCGCCCCGCCCCGCCGGCGAGGAATCGAACACCAACGTCGGTGCCATCGAGCTTCGTGGCCGTTTCCCGGGCTGGACGCGGTTGGCCGCCGGCAATCCGTCGCCGGCGCGGGGGTCGGCGGCGAAATCGGTGAGCTGGTTGTTGAGGACGAACCCGTCGACCATGTGGAACGAACCGAACGGCGACTCGACGGTCGTCGTGAATGCGGCCGCATTGCCGTAGGAGTCGACGATGCTGACGTGGCTGGTGCCGTGCTCCGTCCCGGGCGGTGCGACGGTGGTAGGCATGCCGAAGTCGCCCGGCTTGGCGGTTCCCATGCTGTGCTGCGGCGAGATCAGCGCGGCGCGCCCGGCCAGATAACCCGGGTCGATCAGCGTATTGAGGGAGCCGCCGGGCAGCCCGACGAAATCGGCGTCGGCGACATACTTGTCACGGTCGGCGTAGGCGAGCCGCTCGGCTTCGGAGACCAGGTGAACCCCGAGCACACTCGGGCGACCGCCGTTGAGGTCGACGTTGGTGGGCGGGTAGTCGCCCATCGGGAAATGCTCGAGGATTCCCAGCGTGGCCGCCACCGCGACGCCGCCCGACGACGGGGTGGGCATGCCGCAGATCTGCCGGCCGCGATACGTCGCGCACAGCGGGTCGCGTTTCTTGGCGACGTAGCCCGCCAGATCCTCGTCGGTCAGCAGGCTTGGCGTCCGGCCACCCGATGTGTCGTGCGCCCCCGCGACGACGTCGTGAGCGATGTCGCCGGTGTAGAAGGCGTTGACACCCGCGGAGGCGATGGTGGACAAGGTCTTTGAGTATGCGGGGTTCGTCAGCCGCGTTCCCGCGGCCTTGGGGCTGCCGTCCGGATTGAGGAAGTATCCCCGCGCCTGCGGGTCGACGCGCAGTTGTGCCGCCGAGTCGGAGATGGAGGCGGCCAGCCGGGGGCTGATGTCGAATCCGTTGTCGGCCAACGCCGTTGCGGGGACGAAGAGATCGCGCCACGGCAGGTGGCCGTGGTCGTTGTGCACGAGCTCGAGCATCCGCGGAATGCCGGGGACTCCGATCGATCGGCCCGAGGCTCGCGCGTCGGGGACGGGCGCGGCGCGATCGGCGTCGCTGATCCAGCGCAGGTAGTTCTCGCCGGCTCCAGCGGGGGCGGCTTCGCGGCCGTCGTAGGCCTGCACCGAACCGGTGCGGGCGTCGTAATAGACCGCGAATCCGCCGCCCCCGAGCCCCGACGACTGCGGTTCGACCAAACCCAGGACCGCCTGGGCCACCACCATCGCGTCGGCGGCCGTGCCACCGTCACGCAGCACCCGGCACGCCGCCTGGGTCGACAGAGGATTGGCGGTGGCGACCGCGTAGTGAGCCGTGTGCACCACGGTCATGTCCCTGCGGTATCCGGTCGCGATCTCGGGGCGCGCCGCGGTGTTCCGCGCCGAAGGTGTTGACTCCGAAGGGGTCTCGGAGGTCGGCGTGCCGTTGGGCACGATCTCGCACGGACCCGCCGCGGTGGGCATAGCCGCGTGGTTGCCGCCGCTACACCCGGCCAGCCCCACCACCAGCGCAGCCAGCAAAGCTCCAATTGAGCGGGTGTTCAAGCCACGAAGTGTACTGGATCAATTCGAGCGAATCAGGCCGCAATCCGGTCGGCTCGAGACCTCAGGGCCTGGTCAAAGCGATCCAGCACCGTCTCGGCCACCAACCGGTGCGCGCCCAACGGTGCCGCCAGTGCCATGCCGGCGTCGTCCGCGAAACTCCGCACCCGGTCCGGCAGCCGCCCCGGCGCCAGGAACCACGGCGCGAGGACCACACGCCGGGCGCCCCGCCGGCGTAGCAGGTCGGCGGCCTCAGCCAGTGCGGGTTGCGGACGGGTCACGAACGCCGTCGTCGCGCCCGCCCAGCGGGTGCCCGCCAGCAGCTTCGGCGCCACCCGTGCGGTGCGCGCGTTGGCCGCGGGGTCGGATGAGCCGATCGCCGCCACGAGCACACCGAGCCGGTCGTCGAGCCCGGAAACGCCCAACTCCAGCACCCGGTGTCGCAGCACCGAGACGAGCCGAGGATCCTCGCCGAGCACCCGCGACTGCAGCACCACGAGTCCCCGCCCGGCGGCACCCGACCCGGCGATCTGGCCGGGGATGTCGATGCGGGCGTGGTAGGCGTCGGCCAGCAGCAACGGGCTCACCACCGCCTCACCGGCGCTGCCCGGCAGGCCGGTGAGCACGTCGATCAGGCTGGGCGTGTTCAGCTCGCAGAAGGCCAGCCGCACGTCCAGCCCGGGCCGCGCGCGCGCCACCCGCTCCGCGACGGCCCGCGCGTTGGCGGCCGACCGTGGATCTTCGCTTCCGTGTGCGGTCAGCACGAGGGTGGTCACGACGCGTGCAGCCCGCATTCCGTCTTGGCATGCCCCTGCCAGCGCCCGCTGCGGGGATCGGCCCCCTTGGCCGGCCTGGCCGTGCAGGGAGCGCATCCGATCGACGGATAGCCTTCGTAGACAAGGGGATTGACCAACACGTCGTGCTCGTCGATGTAGTTCTGCATGTCGTCGTCGGTCCACGTGGCCAGCGGGTTGATCTTCACCAGCTTGTAGCCCTCGTCGAAGCTGACCACCGGGGCGTTGGCGCGGGTCGGTGAGTCGCTGCGGCGTAGCCCGGTCACCCACGCGGAATAGCCGCGCAGGGCCTTGCCCAGCGGGGCGACTTTCCGCAGCCGGCAGCACTCGCCCGGGTCGCGCGCGAACAGGTCCTTTCCCATCAGCCTGTCCTGCTCGGCCACGGTGTGCTCGGGCGTGACGTTGACCACCCGAATGTCGTAGACGGACTCGATCGCGTCCCGGGTACCGATGGTCTCCACGAAGTGGTAGCCGGTGTCCAGGAACATCACTGGCACGCCCGGCCGCACCTGGGCGGCCAGATCGATCAACACGGCCTCCTGCATGCTGGACGCCACGACGTAGTTGCACGTCGCCGAGCCACGCGGGCCGTTGACACCGCCGAAGTTCTCATCGGCCCAACGCAGCAGCTCGGTGGCGCTGGCGCCCTCGAGTTCCGCGGCGCCACGGGCAGCCAACTCACGCAGTTGGGCTTCCGTTGGCGTGGTCACTTCTACTGTCATCGCAAGTCGCCTTCCTCGGCGCGAACGACCCACTGCGCGAATCGTTCACCGTCGCTCCGGTGCTTGATGAAGTTGCGTACTACTCGCTCGATGTAGTCGCCCAGCTCGTCGCTGGTGACCTTGTGCTGACGCAGTTTTCGGCCGAAACCGCTGTCCAGGCCGAGGCTGCCGCCCAGATGCACCTGGAACCCCTCGACCGAGCCACCGTGGCCGTCGTCGACCATCTGACCCTTGAACCCGATGTCGGCGACTTGAATTCGCGCACACGAGTTGGGGCAGCCGTTGATGTTGACGGTGATGGGCACGTCCAGCACGGAGTTGATGTCCTCCAGCCGATGCTCCAGCTCGGGCACCAAATCCTGTGCCCGGCCACGGGTTTCGGCGAACGACAGTTTACAGAATTCGATCCCGGTGCACGCCATTAGGTTTCGGCGCCAATGCGACGGGCGTGACCGAAGACCCAGCGCCTCCACGCCGGCGATCAGGTCCTCGAGCTTGTCGTCGGGCACGTCGAGGATGACGAGCTTCTGGTAAGGCGTGAACCGGATGCGGTCCGAACCGGCCCGCTCGGCCAGTTCGGCGACCGCCGAAAGGATGGTGCCGGACACGCGCCCGGCGATCGGGGCGACCCCGAGCGCGTTGAGCCCGTTTTTGAGCCGCTGC
The DNA here is from genome assembly GCF_025965855.1 of Mycobacterium sp. Taxonomy (GTDB): domain Bacteria; phylum Actinomycetota; class Actinomycetes; order Mycobacteriales; family Mycobacteriaceae; genus Mycobacterium. The sequence continues at coordinate 12,332 of NZ_JAOPWB010000006.1, forward strand.
ACCCCGACGTGATCGATCGGATGCGGGACCGGCTCGAGGGCCGGGCCGTCGATCAGCGGACGATGCAGGTACTCGGTTTCGAGGACTTCCCTGAACTTCTCGATGCCCCAGTCCTTGATGAGGAACTTCAGCCGTGCCTTGGCCCGCAGCCGCCGGTAGCCATAGTCGCGGAACACCGACGTCACCGCCGCCCACACCTCGGGCACCTCGGCCAGCGGGACCCACGCGCCGACGCGCTGGCCCAGCATCGGGTTGGTCGACAGGCCGCCGCCGACCCACAGGTCCAGGCCGGGTCCGTGCTCAGGGTGATTGACGCCGATGAACGCGATGTCGTTGACCTCGTGCACGACGTCCTGCAAGCCGGAAATGGCGGTCTTGTACTTGCGCGGCAGGTCGGCGAAGTCCGGCTTGCCGATGTAGCGGCGGACGATCTCGTCGATCGCAGGCGTGCCGTCGATCACCTCGTCGAGCGACTCGCCGGCCAGCGGTGAGCCCAGAATCACGCGGGGGCAGTCACCACACGCCTCGGCGGTCTGCAGGCCTACCTCGTCGAGCCGCCGCCAGATCTCCGGGACGTTCTCCACCTCGATCCAGTGGTACTGCACGTTCTCCCGGACGGAGATGTCGGCGGTGTCGCGTGCGAACTCGGACGAAATCTCACCCAGGGTGCGCAGCGCGCTGGCCGAGAGGCCGCCGCCGTCGCAGCGCACCCGCATCATGAAGTACTTGGCCTCCAGCAGCTCGGCGTTCTCGTCGCCGGTGAACGACCCGTCGTAGCCCTGCTCGCGCTGGGTGTAGAGGCCCCACCAGCGGAAGCGACCCCGCAGATCGGTTTTCTCGATGCTGTCGAATCCGGCCCTGGCGTAGACGTTTTCGATGCGCTCCCGCACGTCGAGTGGCGCGCCGGCCTGCTTCATCTCTTCGTTGGGGTTGAGCGGCTCGCGATCTCCCAGCGCCCACTGGCCCTCGCTTCGGGCCTTTGCCGGACGGGCTGTGGTCATCGGATCTCCTTCGCGAACGTTGCAGGCTGGGACGCGCAGCTCACCGGTTTTATTTCGGCTGCGCAGATCCGGCAGCCAGCTGAGTTACAGGTGGGACGGGTCTACGACGTCAAGGCAGACAGCAACAGCTGCAAACACGCTTGAGATCAATGTGCCGCCGCGCCACGAGGGCAATACGCACGCTGCGGTTGGCGACGGTCACGGCAGCCATTGTGCCATGGACCGCGACGAGCGTGGCGATCAGGTCATATTTTTCCTCACGGTGACCCAAAGTACGGAGCGGCCCTGGACGGTCGGGCAAACGCAGCCACGAATCGACTGGGAATCGGTGCCCTCGAAAAAGGGCCGCCCAGGCCGCCTGACCAGTACCGATGCGCTCATTCAACGGTCCGTGCCACGGCTCGACCTGGTCGCCATGGGATGATTTGGCATGCCACTTCGCGAGGCCCCGGTTGACCTGCCCGCCCTGCAACCGACTCCGGGGCAGCCGTTCGGGCTGTACGTGCATGTGCCGTTCTGCATCACCCGTTGCGGATATTGCGACTTCAACACCTACACCCCGGCCGAGTTGGGTGGTGTCAACCCGGACGCCTGGGTGCAGGCACTGGGAACGGAGCTGCAGCTGGCGGCCGCGCGGTTGGACGGACCGACGGTGAGCACGGTGTTCGTCGGCGGCGGCACGCCTTCGCTGCTGGGCGGCGCGCGCGTGGCCAAGCTGCTGGACATGGTGCGTGAGCACTTCGCTCTTGCCCCCGATGCCGAGATCACCACCGAGGCCAACCCGGAGTCGGCCTGGCCGGACTTTTTCGCGGCGATCCGCGCGGCCGGCTACACGCGGGTGTCGCTTGGCATGCAGTCGGTGTCACCGCGGGTCCTGGGGGTCCTCGACCGGATCCACACACCGAACCGGTCGGCGGCCGCTGCCCGCGAGGCATTAGCTGAGGGCTTCGAACACGTCAGCCTCGACCTGATCTATGGAACGCCGGGGGAGTCCGACGACGACCTGCTGCGCTCGGTCGACACCGCCATCGACACTGGCGTCGACCACGTATCCGCGTATGCCCTGGTGGTGGAGGAGGGCACCGCGCTGGCGCGGCGGGTCCGGCGGGGGGAGCTGGCCGCTCCCGACGACGACGTGCTCGCGCACCGCTACGAGTTGGTCGATGACCGGCTGTCCGCGGCCGGATTGAGCTGGTACGAGGTGTCCAACTGGAGCCGACCGGGCGGCGACTGCCGGCATAACCTCGGCTACTGGGCTGGCGGCCAGTGGTGGGGCGCGGGGCCGGGGGCCCACGGATACGTCGGTGCGACGCGGTGGTGGAACGTCAAGCACCCCAACGCCTACGCCGAGAAGCTGGCCGCTGGCACGCTGCCGGTGGCGGGTTTCGAGCAGCTCGACGACGACGCGTTGCACACCGAGGAGGTGCTACTGAAAACCCGGCTGCGCCAAGGGCTTCCGCTGGACCGGTTGGGCACCGCCGAACGCGAACGCGCCGAGACGTCGGTCGCGGACGGGCTGCTTGTATCCGACGGCGACCGACTGGCGCTGACCCCGCGCGGCCGACTGCTGGCCGACGCGGTGGTGCGCACGCTGCTGGGGTAGTCGTCAGACGCCCGGGAACCAATGCGCGACTACGCGATTGAACTCGATATAGAGCGGGATCCCGATGGTGACGTTGTAGGAAAACGTCAAACCCAGTGATGCCGCCAGCGGCAGCGTCGGGCTGGCCTCGGGGATCGCCAGCCTCTGCACCGCCGGGACCGTGATGTAGGACGCCGCGCTCGACGAGCGTGAGATCATGTAGCTTACGGGACGCCGTTATACCCATCTCTAGCAAGAACAAGTAGGCATGACCGCGAGCATATGAGCCGGGACCTCGGGGCCGCCAACAGAAGCTCAGTCGGCCGTCAATCCGTGGTCTGAGCGAGCCTCAATTCCTGTTCGGCTCGATCCGTGAAGGCCATCTTCTCGACATCGGTGAAGGCCAGCTTCTCGACATCGGTGAAGCCCACCCTCTCGACGGTGGTCAAGGCCACCTTCTCGACGGTGGCTATGGCGATCCGCGTGCTCGTCTCATGTTTGGACAGGGACCGCATGTGGTCCCATCCCTCGATCACTAGCTTCGGACTCTGGTCTTGGCCGCTGAACTCCTCCAGGAAATAACGGAGGGACTCACCTGTCGTGTGATCGACGAGAGGCACACGGGAGCTCACGTGGAGATACACCGCCCGGGTACCGTGCGGAAGCTGCCCTAGCTCCCGAATCACGTGGAAGAGGTTGAAACACACAAGTGGACCATCCAAGTACAGGTGGTACGTGCCTTCATCGACTTCCCGATCAGACACCGGATTGCGGAACAGACTGAGGAAACGCACGGCAAAATTCGGCTTGGCGTATTCCGACCCGTTGCTCAGGGTGTGCCAGAGGCCTACGTACCACAGGTTCAAGAGCAACTCGAGGGCGACGCCGGCGACGATGCCGATGAGCAGGTCCGTTGTCACGGTCACGAGCAATGTGGTGACGAAGACGACGAACTGCTCCGTCCCGATCCGCGCGATCTTGAGCCAGAGCGCAGGCTTACATAGCTTGTAGCCGATGAAGACCAGGATCGCGCCCAGGACCGCCATGGGGACCATGTCGATCACAAACCGGCCGAGCAGCACGAATGTCAGCAGGAAGCATGCGTTGTAGAAGTTGGCCCACTGGGTCCGGCCGCCGGCCAGGACATTCGCCGTGCTCTTGACCATGCCGGGGATGATGGTCAAGCCACCGAGCAGGCTCGAGGCACCGTTGGACACGCCCATGGCCAGCAAGGTCCGGTCCGGGTCGGACCGGCGGCGATAGGGGTCGATGTTGTCCACGGCCGCGATCGTCGCCAGGGACTCGGTCGCGTCGATCAACAGCAGGGTGACGACCAAGTAGGCCAGGGGCAGGAACAGTGCGGCATTGGTGAATGCCTCACCGAACTGGGGGAAGACGATCCCGTGCTCGAGCGAATCGGGCACGTTGATCAGGTGGGATTTGTCCACTTTCAGGATGAGTGTGCTGACCACCGTGCCGCCGAGGAACACCCAGACCGGAGGCGGCATGATCTTCAGCAGCCGCCCGGGCAGGGCGGACAGCACGAACAGCGCTGCGAGGCAACCGATTCCCAGGGCGCAGACCGAATGACTCATCGACCGGACATGGCTGGGCACTTCGCCGAGGACCGCCCAGAATTCGTGGGCCTCGAACTTCACGCCCATGAAGAGAGGGATTTGCTTGACGATGATCATCAGGCCGATCGCCGCCAGCATGCCCTGGATGGCCGCGGCCGGGAAGATGGCGCTCAGGCGGGCCACCTTCAACTTGGCAAGGATCACTTGCAAGACGCCCGCGATGGCGATGGCGACCAGGACGAGCGGGTATCCCACCGCAAGCAACTCGGATGTAGAGCCGCCATGGCCCAGTCGGGCGTGTCCCAGTGCGATCATGCCGGCGAAAAGGGCCGGCGCCAGTCCCGCGGCCGGGCCGCTGATGGTCACATACGAGCCGCCCACGAACGGCAGGATGAAACCGGCGATGATCGCCGACATGATCCCGCAGATCGGCGGGGCGCCCGAGGTGATCGCGATTCCCATCGAGAACGGCAGCGAGATCATGGCCACCGTGAAACCCGACCGAAGGTCGTAGCGCCAATGTTTCAGGCCGGCCAGGCCATTGCGGGGCTTTTCGGTCGCACCGGTTGCCGGAACGGTTGTAGCCTCTAGCACGGTGCGCGCCCTCTCGACAACCGGTCGAACAGGTTGTGGGTCAGATTCATATGGAACTCATGCAGTTTCCTCCTCGCCCCACCCATGGCGGCCTTAGTTAACCGGTCTTTACGAACAATTGACATCATCTTTACGAACAGTCGACGCGCACTGTGCCAGCGTGGAAACATCGTGGAAACAACCAGTCAGCCCCGGGTGTCGGGGAGGATAATGCGTCCGGCTGGCTAGCGACGCGCCGAGTGGCCGAATGGGTGCTCCCGGTCATCGGCCTTACGCGGATTACCGACCGTGATGCGCGTGTTGCTCGGGTAGCGACGGTTAGGTGATCGGGAACGAGCGCCCCCCACCATGGGGGCGACCTCGATCTAGAGGCGGGATTTCGATCGTGGCTTTATTGGAAAACGTCAAACGCAGTGATGCGGCCAAAGGCAGGGTTGGGCCGGCCTCGGGGATCGTCAGCCGCTGCACGGCAGCGGCGGTGACGGATCATGTTGTGGCACAAGGAGATCTTCGTGCCCGATCTGCGGCTCGCGGGCGCCACCTTGCCGTGGGTTCGAAAGCGTAGACCGAGATTCTTCGACATCGCGCAGCTAGGCATCGCCACATGGGGGATCGCCGGTGCGCTTAGCGGCGTAACGGCCGGCGGTGAGAATCACTCGCGGGATCGAATACAGCTCTGCTGTAGTGATTTTCGGAGACATCGCGTTTAGGAGCGGCCTGCAGCGGACAAATTCAATGCGTATTGCGCTCGGCTGCAAGCAGATTCACACCGAGTCGGAACGAGCAGCAGGTCGTCGGCGTGGAATGCGGCCGGTCACCTGGGCTCGTTTCACTCCCCCTCCTATGGCCGCTGACACGTGGATGCCGGCACGTTGCCCGCACCATCCGGTCTGCCCATCGTGGTTGGGTGTGTTTCAAGTTGGTCCGCACGGGACCCGGTGCGGCTTGGTGCTGACAGACATCTCAACCCGCAGCGCGAAAGGCTGCTCGCTGACGCGGTGGCGCGGACCCTGCTCTGCGCTAAGCCGTTCTCAACCCTCAGGAGATTAGAACCAGTGCGAGACTAAGCGGTTGAGCTCGATGTAGAGCGGGATTCCGATGGTGACGTTGTAGGAAAAGGTCAAACCCAGTGATGCGGCTAGCGGCAGGGTTGGGCTGGCCTCCGGGATCGCCAGCCGCTGCACGGCCGGAACGGCGATGTAAGAGGCGGCACCGCAAAGCACCGCGAACAACACGTAGGTTCCTGGCTTGAAATCGGCGTGGGTGAGGGATGCGTAGATGTGAGCGACAATGATCCCCAGCGGCGCAAAGATATTCGGTGCCAGCAGGGCGAAAACGATGAAACCGGGGCCCGCCGATCGAAGGTCTCTCAACTTGCGGGAGGCCGTCATGCCCATCTCGAGCAGGAACAGACACAGCACGCCTTGGAAAGCCAATACGAAGAATTTGTCGTCGTCGGCAACGACCTTCTGTCCCTGCAACCCACTGATCAGGCCGATCATGATCCCACCGAAGAGGAGGACGAGTCCGGGGTTGAGAAACACCTCCTGCAGGAGCTCGCGGGAGAAAAGGGGCATCCTCTTGGCCTTACCGATCGCTGGACTCTGGTCGGGCTCCCAGTCCGGATGCTCCAGCCTTTCCATCGCGAGCTCTACCTCCTGCTCGACTCCCCGCTCGTGCTCAGCCTGGAGGCTCTGGCCATGCGGGGGCTTTGCCGCGGTGCCGGGCCCGACGCCGACCTTCACCGGTGGGGTATATCCGGGCTCGTCGGGCATGTTCCCCGCCGCGTCCATGTTCCGGTGACGCAGTACCGCCACGAAGTACAGCGCGACCAGGCAGCCGGGAACCTCCATGACGGCCAGCATCACCGGCATGTAGGGGTTGAACGCGATGCCGACGGCGGCCAAGACGGCCACACAGGTGGCAAACGTTCCCGCCGAGTCCGATCCGTAGTAGCCGGCGACCGTTGCTCGGTCGACTTTTCGCAGGGAGGTCAGCCAACCCATCAACCCATAAGCTATGGCTCCGATCACAAAGTTCAGCACGAAGCCCACCAGCATGAATCCCACGATGCTCCAGATGCTTGAGGCGCTGATCTTGGCGAGCTCTTCGCCACCGTGCCAGCCGATGGCCAGCAGCAGGTACATCGTCAATCCCTGATAGATCACATATGGGAACTCAAAGCGCACCTTCAGGATGGGGATCAGGAACCCGAAGTAAAAGAACAACAGCAGCGGCTTGAATAGGTTGTGGGTGAAGTTGTGCCAGAACTCCTGCAGCATTTGGTGCCTCTCTTCAGTGATCCGGTGATCAGGGAAAGCACCGTCCGAAGGGGGTCACCACGAACATCCCGATGATCGTGCAAAAATTTAGCCCCGCCATTGCGCGTCCGCCACTCGGAAACAGCCCGAGAAACCCACGTTTAACGTCGGCGCGAGCGAATACCGGATTTTGCTAAAGCCGGAGGTCACAGCCGTGCTGGTAGGAACATATAGAGCCCGATTAGCGTGAGTCCACTGTGACTTTTCTGGGGATTCGCTGTGGGGATGGGCGTGGCGATGCTGACGCGCCGGCGAGGGCCCGACGCTGACTCCGCGCCGGTGAGCCCGCCGGCGGGCGAGGCCGGTTTTCGGCTGGTCCAGGGAAGGGGTTGCGCGGCCTTACATAGGTTAGGCTACGTTTACTAACCGTGACCGAGGTCAGCGTCGAGACGAGTCCCGCCGGCTCTGCGTCACCACCGATTCCGTTGCCCCCCGACCTTCATCCGGCCGATCTGGCGGCCGAGCTGGCCGCCGTGCTGCCCGAGCGCTTGGGCGAGGAGTACCTGCTCTACGAGCGCGACGGGCAATGGGTGCTGGCCAGCGGAGTGCGGGCGATCGTCGAGCTGGACAGCGATGAGCTGAGGGTGATCCGCGACGGCAGCACGCAGCGGCAACAATGGTCCGGCCCGGCCCGGGCCGGTGCTGGGTGAAGCCGTCGACCGGCTGCTACTCGAAACCGACCAGCTTTTCGGCTGGGTCGCCTTTGAATTCGGCGTCTACCGTTACGGGCTGCAGCAGCGACTGGCACCGCAAACGCCGTTGGCGCGGCTGTTTTGGCCCCGCACCCGCATCGTGGTGACCGCGGATGCGGTTCGCCTTTACGGCGCCGAGGTCGCCCACGGCGAGGCGGTACACCAGTTGGTGAGCGACGGCGTGCGCAGCGTGCCGGACGTCCGAACGGTCGACGTGAGCGCCACCCGTCCGGCTACCGCGCTCGGGTGGCGGTGGCCGTCCGCGAGATCGCCCAGGGCGAGTATCACAAGGTGATCCTGTCGCGCTGCGTCGAAGTGCCTTTCCCGCTTGACTTCCCGTCCACCTACCGGCTGGGCCGTCGGCACAACACCCCGGTGAGGTCGTTCTTGTTGCGGCTCGGCGGCATGCGCGCCGTGGGCTACAGCCCCGAGCTTGTGGCGGCCGTTGACCACGACGGCACCGTGGTGACCGAGCCGCTGGCCGGGACACGCGCGCTCGGCCGCGGCGCGGTGCATGATCGTCAGGCCCGCGACGATCTGGAATCGAACTCCAAAGAGATTGTCGAGCACGCCATTTCGGTACGCAGCTCGCTGCAGGAGATGTCCGAGATCGCCGAACCGGGAACCGCGGTGGTCACCGACTTCATGACTGTGCGGGAGCGGGGGAGCGTGCAGCACCTTGGCTCCACGATCAGCGCCCGGCTGGACCCGTCGATAGACCGGATGGACGCGCTGGAAGCGCTTTTTCCGGCAGTCACGGCGTCGGGCATCCCGAAGGCGGCCGGCGTAGAGGCCGTCCTGCGCCTCGATGAGGGCCCCCGCGGCCTCTATTCCGGTGCGGTCGTCATGCTTTCGGCGGCGGGCGGGCTCGACGCGGCGCTGACGCTGCGAGCGGCCTACGAATGCGACGGAAAGACCTGGTTGCGCGCCGGCGCCGGAATCATCGAAGAGTCCGAGCCCGTGCGCGAATTCGAGGATACCTGCGAAAAGCTGTCCACGCTCGCGCCGTACCTGGTTGCGCGGCAATAGCGCCGCCAGGGACTTTAGTCCCTAGTCGGCCGATTCCCCAGCGTGTCATCTTGGTGTAACCACACGACACAGATACTGATCGACACATATAACTGGGAGAGCTCCGTGTCCGATGGCTTGACCAATCTGCAGCTACTTCGCGAGCTCGAGCCCGTGGTCGAGCGATTGCTCAACCGCCACCTCTCGCTGTTCAAGGTATGGAACCCGCATATCAACGGCGAACAGCAGCACAGCCTGTGGCCGGCTTTCGCCGAAATCCCGGCCGGCTGGCGCGCGGTCTACGGCGCAGCGAGCCGGCCGGAGTGCCTCGACTACATCGAACAGAACTGGGCGGACATGCGGCCCAAGAGCCTGCGCGAGGCCATGGCCGGCGACTGACCTCCCGCCGCGCGTTTCTGGGCCGCTACCGGCTACGGCACAGATTGCTGATGGCTCGCACCCATAGCGTGCTCCGAACGTGATTCGCCTGAGACACAGAACACCAGTCACAGCGGGCACACTTACACCATTTACACCATGGGCGTCGCGACGGACCGTCCCGAGAGCATGCGGATCAAAAGGGGGAGGACCTGATCTTGCGCGTCAAATCCCTGAAGTCGCTAGCCATGGGTGTGCCAGCTCTGGGTGCCCTTGGCGCCGCGGCCGTCGGCGCGACGTCCATCTCCTCCCTTGCGGCCGGCAACCCGGTCCAGGTGCGGCTGGCCGCGATCGGCGCGCCGCAGCCGCACAACCCGCCGCCGGCCCCGGCGCCCGGCGCGAACGTCCAGACGGCGGGCCAGTTGACCGGGCTGCTGAACAGCCTCGCCGACCCCAGTGTCCCGTTCGCCAACAAGGGCAACCTCGTTGAAGGTGGCATCAGCGGGACCGAGGCGCACATGGCCGACCACGAGCTGAAGAAGGCCGCCAAGAACGGGGATCTGCCCCTGGGCTTCAACATCACCACTATCCAATCGGGTGCGCCGGGTTCGGTCACGGCCGATGTCGCGGTCTCGGGTCCGAAGATCCCGAGCCCGGTCACACAGAACGTCACGTTCGTGAACCAGGGCAGCTGGATGCTGTCACGTTCCTCGGCGATGGAGCTGTTGCAGGCCGCGGGACACTGACTCACACGTCCACGAAACACTGGAGGGGGAACCATGAAATTTGTAGTCACAAGCGTGGTGGCGTTGGCCGTCGTTGGGGGCGCCGCCGCGGGGATCGCTGCTGGCGCACCGCCGAGTCAGGTGCAACTGACCGCGGTCGGCGCGCCGTTACCGCAGGAGCCGCCGCCCGCGCCGGGGCTGCCGACCCCGGAGCAGTTGTCCGGCCTTTGCGACCAGGCCACCAATCCCGGCGTGTCGTATACGACCAAGAACAACCTGGTCGAAAACGGCATCAATCCCGACGAGGGCCACGTCGCCGACCACGACCTGAGAAAGGCCTACCGGAACGGGAACTTCCCGGAGACGTTCACCGTGACGAACATTGCGCCGGCCGGCCCGAACGCGGCCCAGGCCGACGTCGCCATCGGGGGTCCGAGGTTCGCCGGCCCGGTGACCAAGCACCTCGCGTTCGTCAACCAAGGCGGCAACTGGATCCTGCAGCACGACGCCGCCATCGCGCTGATACAGGCAGCGTCAGCGACGGGTTAGCCGGTCACCGCGCTCAGGTCGGTCCGCGCGATGCGCTCCGGGTCGGCCAGCACGTCGATCGCGGCGATCCGCCCGCGGCGGACGACGAATCCCATGATCGCGCTGGGTCGGCCGGCGACGACGATGACCGCGCCGGCGGCGCCGTTGACCGTGGCGGGGCGTACCTCGCGCTCGGGTCCCGCGTAGCTGCGGGCCAGCCTGGCGACGGATTCCGCACCCTCGGCGCGGAATCCGGTTGCGCCACGGCCGAAATCGCCGCGCAAGACAACGCCGGGATCCAGCACCGACACCAGCCGGTCGAAGTCGCCGGCGCGGCCCGCGGCGAAGAAGGCGTCGACGGCCTCGCGTTGCGCGGCGAAACCACCGTCGGGGGCTGGATCGGCCTGCTCGATGCGCCGGCGCGCCCGGCTGGCCAGCTTGCGCGTCGCCTCCGGCGTCCGGTCGACGATGGGGGCGATCTCGTCGAACGGGACCGCGAACACGTCGTGCAGCACGAACGCCAGCCGCTCGGCCGGCGGCAACGTATCCAGGACCACGAACAGCGCCAACCCCACCGCGTCGGCCAACATCACCCGGTGTTCGGGATCGAATTCGCCCTCGGCATCCACGATCGGATCCGGCAGGTGCCCGACCGGCTCCTCCCGGCCGCGCCCGTGGCGGTCGCGCAACGCGTTCAGGCAGATGCGGGCCACCACGGTGGTCAGCCAGGCGTCGAGGTTGGCGATATCTTCAGCACCGGTGCCGTTGCCGTTGCCGTTGCTGGCGCTGAGCCGCAGCCACGCCTCCTGCACGGCGTCCTGGGCGTCGTCGACCGAGCCCAGCATGCGGTAGGCGATGGCGCCCAGCCTTGGCCGCGCCGCCTCGAAGCGCGCGGACAGCGAAGCGTCCCCCGCCGTCACGCGCGACCGGCCTCGGGCAGGGCGCAGACCCGGTTGCCGGAAAAGCCGGACGAACCGATGCCGAGCGCGATATTGAACCGGGCGCGCAGGTTGCCCAGCGTGATGACGTGGGTGAGCCCGACGAGTTGCGGCGTATCGAAGTGGGCGCGCAGCGCTCCGAAGAGCCGATCGCTCACCTCGACCGGGGTGCGGCTGATCGCGGTGGCGTACTCCAGGATCAGCTTGTCGAGCTCGGAGAAGCATGCGGCGTTGCGGTAATCGGCCATCCCCAGCAGCTCCTCGTCGGTGATTCCCCACTGGCGGGCGATCTGTGAACCGAGGTCGATGCAGTACTCGCAGCGCACGGTGGTCGCCGACTTCAGTTCGGCCAGCGCGCGGTGGCGGGGGCTGAGGATGTCCAGTTTCGACTCGGCCTGCTCCAGCTTGCCGTAGGCGTTGAGCAATCGCGGGATGTGCGCGTACATGCGCAGCGGTTCCAGCATCCCCGCGGTTTTCAGGCCGGTCATCTGCGCCAGCTTGCGTCTGGTGAAGAAGAAGGCGATCTTCGCGCCCGGGCCGGCGTCGCGGTCGGAGACTCCTTGAAGCCGAGACATGGCGGTCCTCCTTGAGTGTCGTCCTCACTAGGTCGACACCTGGCGGGGCCCGAACGTGACCGGAGCTACGTCTGCTGGCTCAGCGGCATGTCCATGTCGAAGATCCGGGCGTGCAGCACGGTGCGATTCCGCAGCGCGGCGCGCACCGCGCGGTGCAGGCCGTCCTCGAGGTAGGTGATGCCCTTCCATCGCACCGCGTGCGGGAAGAGGTCGCCGTAGAAGGTGGAGTCCTCCGACAGCAGGCGGTCCAGCGCCAGCACGGTCGTCGTCGTGACCAGTTCGTCGAGCCGGATCTGCTGCGGCGGTATCTGGGACCAGTCCTTGTAGGACAGCCCGTGGTCCGGGTACGGCTTGCCGTCGCGCACGCCCTTGAAAATCATCGGCGGGTCGTCTTGGACGTTCCGGACGCGTCGCGGCGGCCCGACGGGTACATGCTGGACAGGCTAGCCGGGAACTTGCCGGCGGTTATCGCCAGACGACCCGCGGATGGCGGTTACCAGCTCTTGAGACCGTAAAATGGACACGATCAAGGAGGTGGGTGCCGATGGGAAGTGCCGACGAGCGTCGCTTTGAGGTGCTGCGCGCGATCGTCGCCGACTTCGTCGCCACGCAGGAACCGATCGGTTCGAAGTCGTTGGTGGAGCGGCACAACCTGGGTGTGTCGTCCGCCACGGTCCGCAACGACATGGCGGTGCTGGAGGCCGAGGGCTACATCGCCCAGCCGCACACCAGCTCAGGGCGGGTGCCCACCGAAAAGGGCTACCGCGAGTTCGTGGACCGGCTCGACGACGTCAAGCCGCTGTCGTCGGCGGAGCGGAAGGCGATCCAAAGCTTCCTGGAGTCCGGCGTCGACCTCGACGACGTGCTGCGCCGCGCGGTGCGGCTGTTGGCGCAGCTGACTCGCCAGGTTGCGGTGGTGCAGTACCCGACGCTGTCGACGTCGAGCGTCCGCCATCTGGAAGTGGTCGGGCTGACACCGGCGCGGCTGTTGATGGTGGTGATCACCGACTCCGGACGGGTGGACCAGCGCATCGTCGAACTCGGCGACGTCATCGACGACCATCAGCTTTCCCAGTTGCGCGAGATGCTCGGCCAGGCCCTGGTGGGCAAGCGGCTCTCCGCGGCGTCGACGGCGGTCGCCGACTTGGCCGGGGAGTTCCACGGGCGCAGCGGGCGGCCCAACAGCCTGAGCGACGCCGTGGGCCGCTCGGCGACGGTGTTGCTGGAGTCGCTGGTGGAGCACACCGAGGAACGCCTGCTGATGGGCGGCACCGCCAATCTGACCCGCAACGCCGCGGATTTCGGCGGTTCCCTGCGGTCCATCCTGGAGGCCCTGGAGGAGCAGGTGGTGGTGCTGCGGTTGCTGGCGGCCCAGCAGCAAGCCGGCAAGGTGACGGTGCGCATCGGGCACGAGACCGCCGCCGAGCAGATCGTGGGCACCTCGGTGGTGTCCACCGCCTACGGCACCTCGGATACCGTGTACGGCGGCATGGGTGTGCTGGGACCCACCCGGATGGACTATCCGGGAACTATCGCCAGCGTGGCTGCGGTTGCTCTTTATATCGGCGAAGTTCTGGGTGCCCGATGACCGCGCACCCGCATCAGAGTTTGTGGACGGCCGCGTAGGCGCGGCCTAAGACCCTTCAGGAGAGTCAGGCGTGGCACGCGACTATTACGGGCTGCTCGGCGTGAGCAGAAACGCCAGCGATGCGGAGATCAAACGCGCATACCGCAAGTTGGCGCGCGAGCTGCATCCCGACATCAACCCCGATGAGGCCGCGCAGGCGAAGTTCAAGGAAATCAGCGTCGCCTACGAGGTGCTGAGCGACCCGGAGAAACGCCGGATCGTCGACTTGGGCGGGGATCCGCTGGAGAACGCCGCCACGGCCGGCGCCGGATTCGGCGGCTTCGGCAATTTGGGCGACGTGTTCGAGGCCTTCTTCGGTGGCGGCTTCAGCGCGGGGTCGGCCTCCCGCGGTCCCATCGGACGGGTTCGGCCCGGCTCCGACTCGCTGCTGCGGATGCGGCTGGATCTCGAAGAGTGCGCGACGGGGGTGACCAAGCAGGTCACCGTCGACACCGCGGTCCTCTGCGATCGCTGCCAGGGCAAGGGCACCAACGGCGATTCCGCGCCCGTCCCCTGCGACACCTGCGGTGGCCGCGGGGAGGTGCAGACCGTGCAGCGTTCGCTGCTGGGCCAGATGGTGACGTCGCGGCCGTGTCCCACCTGCCGCGGCGTGGGAGTGGTCATCCCCGATCCGTGCCACCAATGCATGGGCGACGGGCGGGTGCGGGCCCGTCGGGAGATCAGCGTCAAGATTCCCGCCGGTGTCGGCGACGGCATGCGGGTCCGGCTTGCCGCCCAGGGTGAGGTCGGGCCCGGGGGAGGGCCGGCCGGCGACCTGTACGTCGAGGTCCACGAGCAGGCTCATGACATCTTCGTCCGCGATGGCGACGACCTGCACTGCACGGTTTCGGTGCCGATGGTCGACGCGGCGCTGGGCGCCACCGTCACCATCGACGCCATCCTGGACGGCAAGAGCGAGATCAACATTCCGCCCGGCACGCAGCCCGGCACGATCCTCACACTGCGCGGCCACGGGATGCCGCACCTGCGGTCGGGCGCCCGGGGCAACCTGAACGTCCACGTCGAGGTGGTGGTCCCCACCCGGCTGGACCACCACGACAGCGAACTGCTGCGCGAGCTGAAGACCCGACGCAGCCGCGACGTGGCCGAGGTCCGTTCGACCCATGCCGGCGGCGGCCTGTTCAGCCGGCTCCGCGAGACCTTCACCGGGCGCTAGTTTCTAGGAGCCCCGCGCATGGTGGCGACGCTGTTCTACGTTGACGAACTGCCCGACACCGGCGCGCTCGCCGTCGTCGACGGCGACGAGGGGTTCCACGCCGCCACGGTGCGCCGGATCCGGCCCGGCGAGCGACTGGTCCTCGGCGACGGCAACGGCGGCCTCGCCCGCTGCGAGGTCGAGCACGCGGGCCGCGAGGGCTTGCGCGCGCGGGTGCTGGGGCGCTGGAGCGTCGCCCCCGGGCGTCCGGCGGTGACGGTGGTGCAGGCCCTGCCCAAGTCCGATCGCTCGGAGCTGGCGATCGAGTTGGCCACCGAAGCCGGCGCCGACGCGTTCCTGGCCTGGCAGGCGGCCCGCTGTGTGGCCAGCTGGGACGGCGCCCGGGTCGACAAGGGTCTGCGCCGGTGGCGTGCCGTCGCCCGTTCGGCCGCCCGGCAGTCCCGCCGCGCGCACATCCCGTCCGTCGAGGGCGTGCTGTCCACGTCGGCGCTGACCCGACGGGTCCGCGACGAGGTGGCGGCCGGGTCGGCGGTGCTGGCCCTGCACGAGTCGGCGACCGATCGGCTGGCGGATTTTCATGTGGCACAAGCAGATTCGGTGCTGCTGGTGGTCGGTCCGGAAGGCGGCATCGCGCCGGACGAGATCGCCGCGTTGACCGGGGCGGGCGCGGTGGCGGTGCGTCTCGGCCCGCAGGTGCTGCGGACGTCGACCGCGGCCGCGGTGGCGCTGGGTGCGCTGGGCGTGCTCACCCCGCGATGGGATGCCGCGTCGAGCCTGTAGTTTGACAGGCCGCTACTCGGACTTTCCCCGCACAATTACAGTCTCGCGACGAAGGGAGCCTCTGGATGAGTAGCCCGCGGGATTTGAGCGCCATCTTTGACGAGCACGTCGCCGCCGAGTTCATCGCCCAAGGACGTCGCCGCCACCATGGCGGCCATGACCGCGAAATCCTTCGCCAATCACGTGCTGCTACCCGACCAGGCGCAGCTGCCGGTGTCGTCCGGGCTCGTGAGGTCCCGGACCAGGTGTCCTGCCGTTGAAGACGCTGCTCAAAGCTGACCAACCGGGGGCCCCGGCGTAGACTGAGGCAGCCGAGCAAACCCCTGACAAGCCGACCAGAAAGCAGGCATCAGAAGCCACGTGACGCCCCGCGAAACCAAGGCTGCTACCTCGTCATCGGCATCTTCTCAGGTTCGCAGCAGCATTGATGTTCCGCCAGACCTAGTGGTGGGCCTGCTGGGCTCGGCAGACGAAAACCTGCGCGCGTTGGAACGCATACTGAACGCCGATTTGCACGTGCGGGGCAACGCCGTCACCCTCGCCGGTGAGCCGGCCGACGTCGCACTGGCCGAACGGGTGATTTCCGAGCTGGTTTCGATCGTGGCCAGCGGTCAGCCGTTGACGCCGGAGGTGGTGCGCCACAGCGTTGCCATGCTGGTCGGTACCGGCAACGAGTCACCGGCCGAGGTGCTGACCCTGGACATCTTGTCGCGCCGCGGCAACACGATTCGGCCCAAGACGCTCAACCAGAAGCATTACGTCGACGCCATCGACGCCAACACCATTGTCTTCGGGGTAGGCCCCGCCGGTACCGGTAAGACGTATCTGGCCATGGCCAAGGCTGTCCACGCCCTGCAGACCAAGCAGGTAAGCAGGATCATCCTGACCCGGCCTGCCGTGGAAGCCGGTGAGCGCCTTGGCTTTTTGCCTGGAACGCTGAGCGAGAAGATCGATCCCTACCTGCGGCCGCTGTATGACGCCCTGTACGACATGATGGATGCCGAGCTGATCCCGAAGCTGATGTCCGCCGGCGTCATCGAAGTCGCGCCACTCGGATATATGCGGGGCCGCACCCTTAATTCCGCGTTCATCGTCCTCGACGAGGCGCAGAACACCACCGCCGAGCAGATGAAGATGTTCCTCACCCGACTGGGCTTCGGGTCGAAGATCGTCGTCACCGGGGACATGACCCAGATCGACCTTCCCGGCGGCGCCCGTTCCGGGCTGCGGTCCGCGGTCGACATCCTCGAGAGCGTCGAGGATATCTACATCGCGGAGCTGACCAGCGTGGATGTCGTGCGCCACCGGCTGGTCTCGGAGATCGTCGACGCCTACGCCCGCTACGAGGAGCCCGGCTCGGGGATGAACCGGGCGGCCCGGCGGGCCTCGGGTACCCGCACCCGCCGATGATGAGCGCGATGAACTTATGAGCATCGAAGTATCCAACGAGTCGGGCATCGACGTCTCCGAAGCGGAATTGGTCAGCGTCGCGCGGTTTGTCATCGCCAGGATGGACGTCAACCCGAGCGCCGAGCTGTCGATGGTGCTGTTGGACACCGCGGCGATGGCCGACCTGCACATGCGCTGGATGGACCTGCCCGGGCCCACCGACGTGATGAGCTTCCCGATGGACGAGCTCGAGCCCGGCGGCCGCCCCGACGCGCCCGAGCCGGGCCCCTCGATGCTGGGCGACATCGTGCTGTGCCCGGAATTCGCCGCCGAGCATGCGGCCGCGGCGGGCCACAGCCTGGGCCATGAGTTGGCGCTGTTGACGATTCACGGCGTGCTCCATCTGCTCGGTTACGACCACGGCGAACCGGACGAGGAAAAAGAGATGTTCGCGCTGCAGGACCGGTTGCTCCAAGAATGGGTCGCCGAACAGGTCGAGGCCTACCAGCAAGATCGCCAGGAGGAGCGCGACCGCCGATTGCTGGACAAGTCAAGGTATTTCGACAATTGACCGGCGTGTCGCAGCTGCTCGGCGCGATCGCCCTGATCGCTCTGGGCGGCCTTTTCGCGGCGATCGACGCCGCGGTCAGCACGGTGTCGCTGGCGCGGGTGCAGGAACTGGTGCGCGAGGAGCGACCCGGCGCGGTGTCGCTGTTCAAGGTGATGAGCGAGCGGCCACGCTACATCAATCTGGTGGTGTTGCTGCGCATCATCTGCGAGATCACCGCGACCGTGTTGCTGGTGGTGTTCCTCTACGACAACTTCGGCATGAAATGGGCGCTGTTCGGCGCCGCGACCATCATGGTGGTGACCAGCTTCGTCGTGATCGGAGTCGGACCGCGCACCCTCGGCCGCCAGCACGCGTATTCCATTTCCTTGGTGACGGCCCTTCCGCTGCGGGTGATTTCGTGGTTGTTGATGCCGCTCAGCCGGTTGCTTGTGGTGCTGGGCAACACGCTCACGCCGGGCCGCGGGTTGCGAAACGGGCCGTTCGCCTCCGAGATCGAACTGCGCGAAGTCGTCGACCTGGCCCAGCAGCGCGGCGTGGTCGCCGCCGACGAACGCCGGATGATCGAGTCGGTCTTCGAGCTCGGTGACACCCCGGCCCGCGAGGTGATGGTGCCGCGCACCGAGATGATCTGGATCGAGAGCGACAAGTTCGCCAGCCAGGCGACAAACCTCGCCGTGCGCAGCGGGCATTCCCGCCTCCCGGTGATCGGCGAAAACGTCGACGACGTCGTCGGGGTGGTGTACCTGAAAGACCTTGTCCGGCAGACCTTCTTGTCGCCCGATGGCGGCCGGGACACCAAGGTGTCGCAGGTGATGCGCCCGGCGATCTTCGTGCCGGACTCCAAGCCGCTGGACACGCTGCTACGGGAGATGCAGCGCGACCGCAACCACATGGCGCTGCTGGTCGACGAGTACGGCGCGATAGCCGGCCTGGTCAGCATCGAAGACGTGCTGGAAGAAATCGTCGGCGAGATCGCCGACGAGTACGACGAGGCGGAGACGGCCCCAATAGAAGAGTTGGGCGACAAGCGCTTTCGGGTTTCCGCGCGGCTGCCGATCGAAGACGTCGGGGAACTGTACGACGTGGAATTCGACGACGACCTCGACGTCGACACCGTGGGAGGCCTGGTCGCCTTGGAATTGGGCCGGGTGCCGCTGCCGGGGGCCGAGGTGGTCTCGCACGGCCTGCGCTTGCGCGCCGAGGGCGGCCCGGATCATCGAGGGCGAGTTCGGATCAACACCGTACTGCTGAGCCCGGCCGAGTACGGCGGGTCCAACGGATCGACCGACGGGGAGGCCGGTGGCCATGGCTGAGGAGCTCGACGCCGAGGACGCCAAGCTGGTGGTGCTGGCCCGGGCCGCGATGGCCCGCGCCGAAGCCGGCAGCGGCGCCGCGGTCAGGGATGTCGACGGACGCACGTATGCGGCCGCGCCGGTGGACTTGTCGACACTGAAGCTGAGCGGACTGCAGTCCGCGGTCGCCGCCGCCGCGTCCAGCGGCGCGACCAGGCTGGAGGCCGCCGTCCTGGTGGCGGGATCCGCGGACGATCCCGGGATCGTCGCGGTTCGCGAACTCTCGCCGACGGCCGTCATCATCGTCACCGACCGCGCCGGCAACCTGTTATGACGCCGAACGTGCGCTCACGGCGAAAATATCCGGCGAAAATCGCACTGTGTGCACGCTCGGCGACGGGTGATCATGGCTGAATTCCGTTCGGGCTTCGTATGTTTGGTCGGCCGGCCGAATACCGGCAAGTCGACGCTGACCAACGCCCTCGTCGGCGCCAAGGTGGCGATCACCTCGACGCGTCCGCAGACCACCCGGCACACCATTCGCGGGATCGTGCACCGGGAAGACTTCCAGATCATCCTGGTCGATACCCCGGGCCTGCATCGGCCGCGCACCCTGCTGGGCAAGCGGCTCAACGACCTGGTCCGCGATACCTACGCCGAAGTCGACGTGATCGGGTTGTGCATCCCGGCCGACGAGGCCATCGGCCCGGGCGACCGGTGGATCGTCGAACAGATTCGTGCGATCGCGCCCAAGACCACGCTCGTGGCCGTCGTCACCAAAATCGACAAGGTGCCCAAAGACCGGGTCGCCGCGCAGCTGGTCGGCGCAAGCGAACTGGTCGGCGGCTCGGCCGAAATCGTCCCGGTGTCCGCGGCAACCGGCACGCAGGTCGACGTGCTGATCGACGTGCTGGCCGCGGCGCTGCCCGTCGGCCCGGCGTACTACCCCGACGGGGAGCTGACCGACGAACCCGAAGAGGTCCTGATGGCCGAGCTCATCCGCGAGGCCGCCCTGGAGGGGGTTCGCGACGAGCTGCCGCATTCGCTGGCGGTGGTGATCGACGAAATCACAAGGCGCGACGGCCGGGATGATCTCATCGACGTGAACGCCATCCTCTACGTGGAGCGGGACAGCCAGAAGGGCATTGTCATCGGCAAGGGCGGCGCGCGGCTGCGGGAAGTGGGTACCGCCGCGCGCGCCCAGCTCGAGAAGCTGCTGGGCACCAAGATCTACCTCGACCTGCGCGTCAAGGTCGCCAAAAACTGGCAGAGCGACCCCAAACAGCTTGGCCGGCTAGGTTTTTAGCACCCGGATCGTCTGCAGCGACGGATCCGCCGCGTCGGGGACGTTCATCCCGGCGCGCACGCCCGAACACAAGTAGTTCAGCACGCCGGCGTTGAGGCGCTCGCCCGGCACGACGGCGGGAATGCCCGGGGGGTACGGGGTGACTTGTTCGGCGGAGATCCGTCCCGCGGCCCGGTCGGTGGGCACCGCCTCGACGCGCCCGAAGAACGCGTCGCGGGGCAGGCAGACGGTTTCCAGCTGCAGCTCCTCGGGTGAGGGCAGGTCGATTTGCGGCGGCCGGTCGAAATCGTCGGCCGCCGTGCGCCATTCCGTGAGCGCCTGGGTGAGGCGCCCCGCGGTGGTCTTGTCGTCGGCGAAGGACAGGGTCGCCAGGATGCGGCGGTGATCGCTCATCCCAACATCGACGGGGGCGTGCGCGCGCAGCCAGTCGGCGGCCTGATAACCGGAGGTGCCCGTCTCCGAAACATCCATCAACACCTGCAACCGGTCCAGGTCATGGGATGCCTCCACACCGAGCAGCTCGTCGTCGAGCACCTGCACGTCCGGAATCAGTTCGATGTCCTGGCGCAGCTGGCACGCCAAATCCAGTGCGGCACCGAGTAAGTCGTGACCCTGTTCGACCATTTGCCGCCGCCATCCGTCCATCGCGGCATACACCAGGACGCTGGGGCTGGTGGTCATCAGGAGATCCGCGCAGGCCGAGAGGCGGTCCCGGTCGATCCGGTCGCCCTGCACGTGAAACACCGAGCCCTGTTCGAAACCGGCGCCCATCTTGTGCACGCTGACCACGCAGAGGTCCGCGTCGGCGTCCATCGCCCAGGTCGGAAGGTCCTCGTGGAAGGGCAGGTGCGCGCCCCAGGCCTCGTCGATGATCAACGGCTTGCCGCGCGCGTGGCAGATTCCGGCGATTCCGGCGATGTCGGCACAGGTGCCGTACGGGCTGGGGCTCACGATCAGCGCTCCCGCGGCGTCGGGATGCTTTTCCCAGGTTTCCTCCACCTGTTGCGGTGAGGGCGGGTGCGAGAAATGACGCTCGGCGTCCCAGCGCGGGGTGATCCAGCGGGGCTGCACACCGGAGAAAATGAGGCCGGCCACGACGGACTTGTGGCTGTCCCGGCTCACCAGCAGGCTGCCGTCGCCGCCGGCCACGGCCATCATCGCCGCCTTCACCGAGAGCGAGCTGCCGCAGGTGGAGAACCATGCGATGTCGGCACCCACGGCGTCGGCCATGAGGTCTTCCGCGCGCTTCAGGAACCCGTTGCTTGTCCGGCGGTCATCCAGCCCCCCGCTGGCCAGCACGTCGTCGAGGAAAGGTTCGCGGCCCAGCACGGCGAGGACCCGGTCATCGGTGCCGCGGCCCTGCCGGTGGCCCGGTGGCGTGAACCCGTACCGGTCCTTATCGCGGTAGTCGGCCAGCGCATTCAGCAGTGGAGCATCGGATTGATCCATTGCAACGGAATACCCGTGTTGTCCCGGGCTATGTGCGCGCGCCCTCGCGTTCGGGCGGCACCTCACCTTCGCGGCGGCGTGCCGGCCGGCGGCGTGTCGCCGCCGGGACGCCACCACACGCTCGGCTGCTTGGTCGACCAGCCGCAGACGGCCTCCAGCTCCGCGGCCAGCGAGATCAGCAGGCCCTCGCTGTTTGCCGGCCCCATCAGCTGCACGCCGATTGGCAAACCTTCGGAGGTAAAGCCCGCGGGCACGTTGATGGACGGCCACCCCAGCACGTTCCATGGCCAGGTCAATGGGCAAGCCGCGATCATGGCGCGGTCGGTGCCGAACCCGCTCAACCGGTCGAAGGACCGCGCCAACGGCGGCGGTTGGGCGGTGGTGGGCGCGAGCACCACGTCGACGATGTCGAAGATCGAACCGACCCTGCGCTGGTCGACGGCTTCGTGGCGGCGCGCGCTGCGCAGGATCGCCTCGCCCATCACGTGGCCCACGCGCAGGTTGGACAAGGTGCGGGGGTCGAGGACCACCCCGTCGCCCAGCCGCTCCTCCCAGTCCCGCAGCCCCGCGGTGGACCGGGCCAGGAAGTCCCACGACAACCGCAGGCCGTAGTCGGGGTTGCCGGGCACCACGGTGTGGCCCAGTAGCTGGAGCTGCTTGCCGACGGCCCGGGTCGCGGCCAGGATCTCGGGGTGCAACTTGGCCCGAAAAGCGGTGTACGGGAACCGGGTTGACAGCGCGATGTTGAGCGGACCGGGCGCCTTCCCGACAAAGTCGGACGCCGTGATCGGGGGCGGTTTGTGCCGGTCGCCCTCGACGTTGCCCGACGCGGCGTCCAGCACCAACGCCGCATCGGCCACCGCGCGCGCCAGCACGCCGTTGACCGTGATGCCGTTGAACGCCTCCGGCAACGGCCAGGTCGAGATGCGGCCGCGCTGCGGCTTGATGCCCACCAGGTGCGTCCACGCCGCGGGGATGCGCACGCTGCCGGCGCCGTCGGAGCCGATGGCGGCGGCGACCAGACCCGCGGCCACCGCGGCCGCGCTACCCCCCGAGGATCCGCCCGGCGTGTGCCGGCGCGACCAGGGGTTGCGGGTGTGTCCGAATCCGGGACCGCTGGTGAATGGCCATTGGCCCAGTTCGCAGGTGTTCGTCTTGCCGACGATCACCGCGCCGGCGGCTTTCAGGCGGCGCACCACCTCGGCGTCGTGGGTAGCGGGCGCGACGTACCCCTCGGTGCCGAACGCGGTCGGCACTCCCGCGACGTCGACGTCGTCTTTGACCGCGATCGGGATGCCCAGCAGCGGGGCGGTGTCCCCGGCCGCGCGCCGCCGATCGGCCGCCGCCGCATCGGCCAGCGCCGACTCGGTGAGCACCACCCGGAAGGCGTTCAGCGTCGGCTGGCTCGCGTGGATGGCGTGCAGGGAGCGGCTCACCAGCGTGGTGGATGTAACCGCGCGGCTGGCCAGCTGATAGAGCAGGTCAGTCAGCGTGGGCAGGCGCTGGCCGCCGGATCCGGAACCCGAGCCGGAGAGGGCCCCGAAAGCGGACCCGGAAGCGCCAATCACGGGGTACGAGACTAACGGCGCGGATACCCGCATTGTCGCAGCGGGGTGCAAAACTATTGTGATGCGGCTATATCGTGACCGGGCTGTGGTGTTGCGCCAGCACAAGCTCGGCGAAGCCGACCGGATCGTCACCCTGCTGACCCGCGATCACGGGCTGGTTCGCGCGGTGGCCAAGGGCGTGCGCCGCACCCGCAGCAAATTTGGCGCGCGACTCGAGCCGTTTGCTCACATCGACGCGCAACTGCACCCCGGCCGCAATCTCGACATCGTCACCCAGGTCGTCGCCATCGACGCGTTCGCCACCGACATCGTCAGCGACTACGGCCGGTACACCTGCGGGTGCGCGATGCTGGAAACCGCCGAACGCCTCGCCGGTGAGGAGCGGGCACCCGCCCCGGCCCTGCACCGGCTCACGGTGAGCGCGCTGCGGGCGGTCGCCGACGGACACCGGCCCCGTGACCTGCTGCTGGACGCCTATCTGCTGCGTGCCATGGGCATCGCCGGATGGGCGCCGGCGCTCACCGAGTGCGCCCGGTGCGCCACGCCCGGTCCGCATCGGGCGTTTCACGTCGCCGCCGGGGGCAGCGTCTGCACACACTGCCGCCCGGCCGGTTCGACCACCCCGCCGCCGGGTGTGCTGGATCTGATGGCCGCCCTGCACGACGGCGATTGGGAGGCCGCCGAAGCGTCGCCGCAATCACACCGCAGCTACGTCAGCGGATTGGTGGCCGCGCACTTGCAGTGGCATCTGGAACGGCAGCTCAAAACGTTGCCGCTGGTAGAGCGGACATATCACGTCGACCGCACCATCGCCGAACGGCGCGCCGCGCTGATCGGGCAGGATACGGTCTGTGGCTGAGCGCAAGCCGAACTTCCCCCAACTGCCCCCCGCGCCCGACGATTACCCGGTCTTTCCCGACACGTCGACCTGGCCGGTCGCCTTCCCGGAGCTGCCGCCGTCCGCCGACGGTGGGCCGCGCCGGCCGCCGCAGCACATTTCGAAAGCGGCCGCGCCGCGGATCCCGTTGGACCGATTACCCAATCATGTGGCGATCGTGATGGACGGCAATGGTCGCTGGGCCTCTCAACGCGGGCTGACCCGGACCGACGGGCATCGGGCGGGCGAGGCGGTCGTAATCGACATCGTCTGCGGCGCAATCGAAATCGGGATCAAGTGGCTCAGCCTGTACGCCTTCTCCACCGAGAACTGGAAGCGTTCCCCCGAAGAGGTCCGGTTCCTGATGGGGTTCAACCGCGACGTGGTGCGGATGCGCCGCGTGAACCTCAACGAGATCGGGGTCCGGATCCGGTGGGTGGGTTCCCGGCCCCGCCTGTGGCGCAGCGTCATCAATGAATTGGCGATCGCGGAGGCCATGACGCGGCGCAACGACGTCATCACGGTGAACTACTGTGTGAACTACGGCGGCCGCGCCGAAATCGCCGAAGCGGCAAAGGATATCGCTCGTCTGGTCGAGGCCGGCCGGCTCAACCCCGAACGCATCACCGAGGCGACGATCTCCCGTCACCTGCAACGGCCCGACATCCCCGACGTCGACCTTTTCCTGCGGACGTCGGGGGAGCAGCGGTCCAGCAATTTCATGTTGTGGCAGGCGGCGTACGCCGAGTACATCTTCTCCGACAAGCTGTGGCCCGACTACGACCGCCGCGACCTGTGGGCGGCCTGCGAGGAATACGCTGAGCGCAATCGAAGGTTTGGGAGCGCCTAAATGCCGTCACTGCAGGAGCGTTTGGCGTCGATACTGCGCGACGTCCTTGCCGTCGAGGAGGAACCCGACGGCGCGCTGACGGTGCGCCACAACGGCACGCTGGCGTCGCTACGGGTGGTGAACATCGCCGAGGACCTCGACCTGATCTCGCTGACCCAGATCTTGGCCTGGGACCTGCCGCTCACCAAGAAAATCGGCGACCAGATCGCCAAGCAGGCGCGCGAGAGCAACTTCGGCAGCGTGACGCTGGTCGAGAAGGTCAGCGAGAAGGCGGTGCAGCGCAACTCCGGCAAGAGCGCATCCAAAACCGCCGACGTGATGCTGCGCTACAACTTTCCCGGTGGCGGACTAACCGACGACGCCCTGCGCACCCTGATCCTGCTGGTGCTGGACACGGGCGCCGAGATACGGCGTTCCGTGACGGGCTAGCAGACGGCGGATTCGGTCGGCGCGACGGCCACCGAATCGGGGGCAAGGTCGTCGCGGCCGCCGGTCCGCAGCAGCGAGCGCACGCGGTCCGGTTCGTGATCGGCCGGTCGGGTCGAGTCGATGAACCGCTCGAGGACCTCGACGAAGCGATCCGGGTGGTCGTGAAACGGCATGTGCCCGGAGTCTTCGAAGATCTCGACGCGCGAACCGGGCATCGCCGCGTGGGCCGTGTGGGCATGGTCCACCGGGATGATCACGTCGTCTTCGCCCCAAATGATCTGCACCGGAACGGATTCCACGAGATAGCTGCGGTCCAGCATGGTGACGAATTGGCCGCGCGCGTCCACCACCGACCGCAAGGTGCGCGCAAAAGCCGCCAACCCGGCGGGATCCTGGAAGCCCTCGAGCAGCTGCACCGCATCGACGGCGTCACGCCCGAGCCTGGTGGAACCCAGCACGGTCCCGACGGCGCGGCCGATGCGCCGCATCGCGGGCATCAGGCCAGGCGCGCGCAGCACGCCCAGCGCCTCGGCGCCCATCGGCATCGCCGCCAACCGCAACGCCAGGCTCACCTCCTGAGCGACGCCGCCGGCGCTCACCAGCACGATGCGCTCGACCAGCTGCGGGTACTGATAGGCGAACTGCATCGCGACGCCGCCACCGAACGAATGCCCGACGACGGTGACCCGCTCGATACCGAGCACGGCGAGCAGGTCGCGCATGCCGTTGGCGAAGGCCGGCAACGAGTAGTCGGCGTGGGGTTTGTCGGACTCGCCGTGGCCCAGCAGGTCCGGCGCGATGACCGTAAAGCGCTCCGCCAGCTTGGCGTGCACGGGCCCCCAGGACTTGGAGTTGTCGCCGACGCCGTGGATCAGCAGCAGGACCGGACCCGAGCCCGCAACCCGGAAGGCGCGGCGGTAGCCGTGGATGGTCCGGAACTGCAGTGACGGAGTCTCTACGTCGCGTACCGGCCGCAGGTGGGGCGTTGGATTCCGCATCGTATTCTCGCTTCCCTTGAGTCTTGCTTGCCTCGGCCCGTGGGCCACTCATGGGTAGGAGCACGCGGCGGGCGCGTCTCGGACACTTTTTTCAGATCAAAGAAAACATGCCGCACCGTGCCGGCTCGGGTAAGCCTAGGACCCGCACTCCGAGCACGTTCCGAAGATTTCGATGGTGTGGCTGACGTCGGAAAAGCCGTGCTTGGCGGCCACTTGCGTCGCCCACTCCTCGACCTCGTGGTCGCCCACCTCGATGGTGGAACCGCAGCCGCGGCACACCAGATGGTGGTGATGGTGCTCCGAGCATCTGCGGTAGACCGATTCGCCGGTGTCGGTGCGCAGCGTGTCGACCATTCCCGCCGCCGCCATCGACTGCAGCGTCCGATACACGGTGGTCAAACCGATGTTCTCGCCGCGCCGGCGCAGCTCATCGTGCAGCTCCTGGGCCGAGCGGAATTCGTCGAGCGTCTCGAGCAGCGTGGAAATCGCGGCCCGCTGGCGGGTGGAGCGCACGCTCGCGCCATTCATAAGGTGTCCTCGCTCGCGTGGGCGACGGCATCGACGACGATGTGTGCGAGGTGGTGGTCTGCGAGCCGGTACAGCACTTCGCGGCCGGATCGCTCCCCGGCGACCACGCCAGCCGCCTTGAGTATCTTCAGATGCTGGCTGACCAGCGGCTGTGGCACGCCCAAGGCGTCGACCAGTTCGTGCACGCAGCGCTGTGATTCGCGCAACTGGAGCACGATGGCGATCCGCACGGGCGCGGCCAGCGCGCGCAACAGCTCTCCGGCGGCGTCAAGAATCTCCCGCGACGGCGGCACGGGATATTCGGGAAATATCGCGTGGTCGCCGGAGTCGGCTTCGCCGTGCTCGTGCGGCACCACGCCCAGGTCGGATCGCATGTCGCCGCCGGCAGCGGTCGGCACCGAAGAGGACTTGGGAAAGGGCACAGAGGAGGACATCGCCATGGGAGAGTCATCACCTCGAGAAGTGCCGGATATTTGGAAGCGCCATGATCGGCCGCCTTCCACTGTCACATGCATGATGACGCATGTCAAAGCCGATGAGTGCCCGAGGCGGCGGTCGATACCATGACTGATGTTTTGCGGCGGCGCTTCGCCGTCGCACCTGTCTGCCTGGATCTTCGAAAGGGAGTGCACCGCCCCGTGGCGTCCGTCATCGACACAGTAGTCAACCTGGCCAAACGGCGGGGCTTCGTCTTTCCCTCGGGCGAGATCTACGGCGGCACCAAATCGGCGTGGGATTACGGCCCGCTGGGCGTGGAGCTCAAGGAGAACATCAAACGCCAGTGGTGGCGCTCGGTGGTCACCGGCCGCGACGACGTGGTGGGCATCGATTCGTCGATCATCCTTCCGCGCCAGGTATGGGTGGCCTCCGGCCACGTCGAGGTCTTCCACGACCCGCTGGTCGAGTGCCTGAACTGCCACCACCGACACCGCCAGGACCACATGCAGGAGGCCTACGCGGCCAAGAAGGGGATCGACGACCCCGATTCGGTGCCGATGACCGAGATCGTCTGCCCGGACTGCGGCACCAAGGGCCAATGGACCGAACCCCGCGAGTTCAACATGATGCTCAAGACCTATCTCGGACCCATCGAAACCGAGGAGGGGCTGCACTACCTGCGGCCCGAAACCGCGCAGGGCATCTTCGTCAACTTCGCCAACGTGGTGACGACGGCCCGCCGCAAGCCGCCGTTCGGAATTGGACAGATCGGCAAGAGCTTCCGCAACGAGATCACCCCCGGCAACTTCATCTTCCGGACCCGTGAGTTCGAACAGATGGAGATGGAATTCTTCGTCGAGCCGTCGACCGCTAAGGAATGGCATCAGTATTGGATCGACACCCGGCTGCAGTGGTACGTGGACCTCGGCATCGATCCGGAGAACCTGCGGCTGTATGAGCACCCGAAGGAGAAGTTGTCGCACTACTCGGACCGCACCGTCGACATCGAGTACAAGTTCGGTTTCGTCGGCAACCCCTGGGGCGAGCTGGAAGGTGTCGCCAACCGTACCGATTTCGACTTATCAACGCACGCAAAGCATTCCGGCGTTGACCTGTCGTTCTACGACCAGGTGACCGACACTCGGTACACGCCGTATGTCATCGAACCGGCGGCAGGCCTGACGCGGTCGTTCATGGCGTTCTTGATCGACTCCTACACCGAGGACGAAGCCCCGAACGCCAAGGGCGGCATGGACAAGCGCACCGTGCTTCGGCTCGACCCGCGGCTGGCGCCGGTCAAGGCCGCGGTGCTGCCGCTGTCGCGGCACGCCGACCTGAGCCCCAAGGCCCGCGACCTGGCGGCCGAATTGCGCAAAAGCTGGAACATCGATTTCGACGATGCCGGCGCCATCGGTCGCCGCTACCGGCGCCAGGACGAGGTCGGTACGCCGTTCTGCGTGACGGTCGATTTCGACTCACTCGAGGACGACGCCGTCACCGTGCGCGAGCGCGACGCCATGACGCAGGATCGGGTCGCGATGGGCGCCGTCGCCGAATACCTCGCGACGCGCCTGAAGGGCTGCTAGGCCAGCCTCTCCGACGCTTCGAGTGTCCCATCGTTTTTTGGGTCGGCAACTTCGGCAATTCCGGCTTCTTGAACTCGGGCAACTCGAACACCGGTTTCGTGAATTGTCCTCAACTCCAGTTTCTTCAACCCGGGCAGCGAGAAATTCGGGCTTAGGCCAGAACAATCCCACTGACACCGAAATTCTGGCTTTCAAAACTCGGCTTTCCGGAATTCCGGTGTTCACCAACACCCGCACTATGAGTACCAAGCCGGGGCGCTCCGGGATCCTCGACACCGGATTTGACAACTCCGGTTACCGGAACGCGGGCGTTGACGACGTCGGTAGCGTCGTCGCGGGCATCATGAGCTCGGGTTTGTTCACCTGGGGAACCGGCGACTCCAGCGCGTTCGCCTCAGCAAAGGGGCTTCTTCACGAACTTGTTCTAAAAGATTTACGGGCATTTTGCGACTTCTTCGCCCGGTGCATGTATTGGCGGGTGAACGCCTCGCCGCGTCTTTGCGGAAGGCCCCCCTGTGCCTCGAACGCGGGAACCCCGGCGCAGTTTGTCCATGTTTTTGACACCCGCCGGGCCGCTTGTCCGGATAGTCGCCCGCTTTAACCCAGGCCGATCACGCGGCCTCCCGCCCCGCTGCCATCCGAATGGGGACCGATTTCGTGAAACGCCCCATTTTCGGTTCGCGATTGACTTACGCTTCAGCCGTGGCGGTAGGCATGCGTCTAGTCGTCGCAGTCGAACGTTGGCTACGTAGTTGTCGGAGCCGTTGACGCGGCCGGATGTGTTGGGGTTGTGATGATTCCTGCTTTTACGTTGTTTCCCCCGGAGATCAACTCGGCGCTGATGTTCGCCGGCGCGGGTTCGGGGCCCTTGTTCATGGCGGCGTCGGCCTGGGACGCGCTGGCGTCGGACCTGTCGGGTGCCGCGGCGTCGTTTCAAAACGTCGTCACCGGGTTGACCGACGGGCCGTGGGCGGGTCCGGCGTCGGTCTCGATGGCGGCGGCGGCGACGCCGTACGTGGGCTGGCTGAGCGCGGCCGCCGGGCAGGCCGAGACCGCGGCCCTTCAGGCCCGCACCGCGGCGACGGCGTTTGAGTCCGCGTTGGCGGCGACGGTGCCCACGCCGGCGGTCACCGCGAACCGTGTCCAGCTGATGGCGCTGATCGCGACGAACATCCTGGGCCAGAACACCCCGGCGATCTTTATGACCGAATTCGAGTACATGGAGATGTGGGCCCAGGACGTCGCCGCGATGCTGGGCTATCACGGCGGGGCGATGGGGGTGGCCGCGGCGTTGCCGGCGTTCAGCCCGCCCCCGTTGAACCTCGCCGGCCTGGCGGGGCTGCTGACGGCGCCGCTGACTGGTGTCGCAACGCAGGGCGCTGGACTGACGGCGTCGATTGCTGGTCCGTTGATGTCGGTTGGGGGGGTGGCGTCGCAGGCGTCGTCCCTGGCTTCGGCGTTGCCAGTTTCGTCGCTGTCGACGGTCGCCCAGGTTGGAATGATGCCGGTGAGCATGATGATGTCGCCGATCATGATGGCGGCCCAAGCGGGAATGGGCGGCGCGAATTCGGCGGGGCTGGCTGGAGCAACGGGTGCGGCCGGCGCCATGGATCCGGCGAAGTTCGTCAGCAGCGCCGGTCCGGCGGGCAAGGGACTTGGCGGTGGAATCGGCGGCCTGGGTGGCGCCGAGGCCGGTTTGGGCAAGGCGCGGCTGGTCGGAGCGATGTCGGTGCCCCCGACCTGGCAGGGGTCGGCGCCATCCCGGATGGTCAGTGCGGCGATGTCGGGGATGGCCGGCGAAGTGCCCGGCGCAGCTGCGGCGGCCGGGGCCCCCATGGGCGGCGGCATGCCGATGATGCCGATGCCGATGGGCGGTGGCGGTGCCGGCGGTGGCATGCCCGGCGGGATGATGGGCCGGGGCGGGGCCAGCCCGACCCACGTGATCCAGTCTCGGCCCAGCGTGGTGCCGCGGACCGGCGTCGGATAGGCCACGTATCAGCTACCAAAGGCGCGGGTAACACCTGGGGGGAATGGTGTTGCCCGCGCCTTCGGCATGTTTACCCGCCGGCCGAACCGCTTTTCATTTCCCGCGGCCGGATCCACCGCGCGTCGCTAAAACGACCGATAATTCGCCGCGCCACCTCGGGCCGGCCGGTGGGAATCCGCAGGGAGCTTCGGCCCGCCGCGCCCCATATCCATAACCCCGACAACGGCATCGCCCCGGGAATCCGCCAAAATTCGCTGCCCGCGCCGGAAGGTGTTGCCTGGCAACGACTCCCGATCAGACCCGAGCCGCAGGTCAAATGGCCGGTTCCCGCCGGCGGAGCGCGACGCCGGCGGCCGCTTCGACCCGGATCCGGCCCTCGGTTCGTCCATGTTCGCGACTTGTCTTAAAAGGAGCGAAATCGGTGAATCCCGGATATTGTCCTCAGGATTGACTTACGATGCGAAGTGCCTGGTGGTGAATAGTTCGCCACGGGGTGAGAAAAGTACGAAGACGGCTGTGAAAGGGGGCAGCGTGCTATTGCCTCTTGGTTCGCCGCTGCCGGACGATGCGGTGGCGGCGAAGCGTGGTGAGTCGGGCATGCTCGGCGGTTTATCGGTTCCCCTGAAGTGGGGGGTGGCCGTTCCGCCGGATGACTATGACCATTGGGCACCGGAGCCGGAAGACGGCACCGATGCCAATGACAAGGCGGCCGACGGGCTGAACCCGGAGGTCGCCACTGAGGGCACGGGTGAATGGAACGAGTGGGACGAATGGAGCGCGTGGGAAGCCGAAGCGGAACCTCGCTTCGACATGCCGCGCACAACCAGCGTGATACCGACTTCTCCGGCGGCAGGTTGAGAAAGAGGGATCACGTGTGATCGGCGGCTCCCGGATCCACGCAGCCGCCGACCAAGGCCAATCTGTATGAGAAATCCAGGAAGTTAGTCCAGAAGGAGAAAGGCAACATGGCTACACGTTTTATGACTGACCCGCATCAGATGCGGGCGATGGCGGGACGTTTTGAGGTCCACGCGCAGACCGTTGAGGACGAGGCTCGCAAGATGTGGTCGTCGTCGATGAACATCGC
>NZ_JAOPWB010000013.1 GCF_025965855.1 Mycobacterium sp.
GGTGAGGCCGGGCTGCCGAGGCGCGGGGCACCCGACGCAATCGTGGAGGTGCGCGACGCCGACGGCAAGCTGCGCGACCTGAGCTGGGTGCCCGACGCCGACGCCGAGGTTATCCCGGTGCCGGCCAACACCGACGAGGGCCGCAGCGTCATCCGGCACTCGACCGCGCACGTGCTGGCCCAGGCCGTCCAAGACCTGTTCCCGCAAGCCAAATTGGGCATCGGGCCGCCCATCACCGACGGCTTCTACTACGACTTCGACGTGGCGGAGCCGTTCACGCCGGAGGATCTGGACAAGCTGGAAAAGCGGATGCGCCAGATCGTCAAGGACGGCCAGCTGTTCGACCGGCGCGTCTACGACTCCAAGGACCAGGCGCGCGCCGAGCTGGCCGACGAGCCCTACAAGCTCGAACTCGTCGACGACAAGTCCGGTGACGCAGAAATCATGGAGGTCGGCGGCGACGAGCTCACCGCGTACGACAACCTCAATCCCCGCACGCGCGAACGTGTTTGGGGCGACCTGTGCCGGGGGCCGCACATCCCGACCACCAAGCACATCCCGGCGTTCAAGCTGACCAGAAGCTCGGCGGCCTACTGGCGCGGCGACCAGAAAAACGCGAGCCTGCAACGCATCTACGGCACCGCGTGGGAGTCGCAGGAGGCGCTCGACCGCCACCTGGAGCTGATCGAAGAGGCGCAGCGGCGCGACCACCGCAAGCTGGGTGCGGAGCTGGACCTGTTCAGCTTCCCCGACGAAATCGGTTCGGGCCTGGCGGTTTTCCATCCCAAAGGCGGCATCGTTCGCAGGGAACTCGAGGACTACTCGCGGCGCAAACACACCGAGGCCGGATACGAATTCGTCAACACCCCGCACATCACCAAGGCCCAGCTGTTCCACACGTCGGGTCACCTGGATTGGTACGCCGACGGCATGTTCCCGCCGATGCACATCGACGCGGAGTACAACGAGGATGGGTCGCTGCGTAAACCGGGCCAGGACTACTACCTCAAGCCGATGAACTGCCCGATGCACTGCCTGATCTTCCGGGCCCGCGGGCGGTCCTATCGCGAACTGCCGTTGCGGCTCTTCGAATTCGGCACGGTCTACCGCCTCGAGAAGTCCGGCGTCATCCACGGGCTGACCCGGGTCCGCGGCCTGACGATGGACGACGCCCACATCTTCTGCAGCCGCGACCAGATGCGCGACGAACTGCGTTCGCTGTTGCGGTTCGTGCTCGACCTGCTCGGCGACTACGGCCTCACCGACTTCTACCTCGAACTGTCGACGAAGGACCCGGAGAAGTTCGTCGGCTCCGACGAGGCCTGGGAGGAAGCCACCAACGTGCTGGCCGAGGTGGGCGCCGAATCCGGGCTTGACCTGGTGCCCGACCCGGGCGGCGCGGCGTTCTACGGCCCGAAGATCTCGGTCCAGGTCAAAGACGCGCTGGGCCGCACCTGGCAGATGTCGACCATCCAGCTGGACTTCAACTTCCCGGAGCGTTTCGAGCTGGAATACACCGCCCCGGACGGCACCCGGCAGCGCCCGGTGATGATCCACCGCGCCCTGTTCGGGTCGATCGAGCGGTTCTTCGGCATCCTCACCGAGCACTACGCCGGGGCGTTCCCGGCGTGGCTGGCGCCGGTTCAGGTGGTCGGCATCCCGGTCGCCGATGAGCACGTGGGCTATCTGGAAAGCGTTGCGGCCCAGCTGAAGTCGCGCGGCGTGCGGGTGGAGGTCGACACCAGCGACGACCGGATGGCCAAGAAGATCGTCCACCACACCAACCAGAAGGTGCCGTTCATGCTGCTGGCCGGCGACCGCGACGTGCAGGCCGGTGCGGTGAGCTTCCGCTTCGGTGACCGTACCCAGATCAACGGCGTGGATCGCAACAGCGCCGTCGACGCGATCGTGAACTGGATCGCCGATCGTGAAAACACGTCTCCCACAGCCGAACTGGTGAAGGTAACCGGCGGTGAGTGACCAGGAACGCGACGACACCATCCTCGACCGGGGGGTCGGCGAGCAAGACCACCTGCAGCGGTTGTGGACGCCGTACCGGATGAACTACCTAGCCGAGGCGCCGACGAAGAGCGACCCCAACTCTTCAGGCAAGACCGAGCAGCCGTTCACCGACATCCCGCAACTGTCCGACGAGGACGGCCTGGTGGTCGCGCGCGGCGCACTCGTCTACGCCGTGCTCAACCTCTATCCCTACAACCCCGGGCACCTGATGGTGGTGCCCTACCGGCGGGTCTCCGAGCTCGAGGACCTGACCGACGCGGAGAGTGCGGAGTTGATGGCCTTCACCCAGAAGGCAATTCGCGTCATCAAGAACGTGTCGCGGCCGCACGGCTTCAACGTCGGCATGAACCTCGGAACGTCGGCCGGGGGCTCGCTGGCCGAGCATCTGCACGTGCACGTCGTGCCGCGCTGGGGTGGCGACGCGAATTTCATCACCATCGTCGGCGGCGCCAAGGTGATCCCGCAGCTGCTGCGCGATACTCGCCAGCTGCTGGCCACGGAGTGGGCACAGCAGTGAGTCGCGGCGGCGGCGATGCAGTGGGGGCACCCCCGGCCGCGAAGCGGCGAGGGGGACGAAGCGATGATGAGAAGCGACGCTCATGAGTAAGGTGCCGTTCCTGTCGCGGGCGGCGTTCGCGCGGCTCACCACGCCGACCGCACGGGCGTGCCTGCGGGTGGGATTGACCCCCGATGCGGTCACCGTCCTGGGCACCCTCGTCGCGGTGGCGGGGGCGCTGACACTCTTCCCGATGGGCAAGCTGTTCGCCGGGGCGTGCGTGGTCTGCTTCTTTGCGCTGTTCGACATGCTCGACGGGGCGATGGCCCGGGAAAGGGGCGGCGGGACCCGCTTCGGCGCGGTGTTGGACGCTTCCTGCGACCGAATCAGCGACGGCGCGGTGTTCTGCGGGCTCCTGTGGTGGATCGCCTTCGGCCTGCACGACAAGCTGCTGGTGGTGGCGACCCTGATCTGCCTGGTCACCTCGCAGGTGATCTCCTACATCAAGGCCCGGGCCGAAGCCAGCGGACTGCGCGGCGACGGCGGCATCATCGAACGGCCGGAACGGCTGATCATCGTGCTGGTCGGCGCAGGCGTGTCGGACTTTCCTTTCATTGCCTGGCCACCCGCGTTGCCGGTGGCGATGTGGGTACTGGCCGTGGCCAGCGTGATCACCTGCGTGCAGCGGTTGCACGCGGTGCGGACTTCTCCCGGCGCGACGGAGCCCATGCCGTGATCAGCACCAGGCCCGGCCTCAACGCGATAGGGGCGCCACGCCGCAGGATGAGTCGCCTGGTGACCGGCACCGCGACGGACTGGGCGTACGCGACCGGCTGGATGGCCGTGCGGGCGATGCCGGAGTTCGCCGCCCGCAACGCATTTGACGCCGGGGCGCGTTACGCGGCCCGGCGCGGCGGCCCGGATCAGCTGCGCAGGAACCTGGCCCGCGTCGTCGGCGTCGCGCCGGATGAGGTGCCCGACGCGCTGATGCGCGCCTCGCTGGCCTCCTACGGCCGCTACTGGCGGGAGGCCTTCCGGCTGCCGACGATGAACCTGCCCGCGCTGGCCCATAGGATCGACGATTCGGTGTTCGGGCAGGACAATCTGGATGCCGCGCTGGCCGCGGGCCACGGCGCCGTCTTGGCGTTGCCGCACAGCGGAAACTGGGATATCAACGGGGTGTGGCTGGCGCAGACCCGCGGCACCTTCAGCACCGTCGCCGAGCGCCTCAGGCCGGAGTCGCTGTACCGGCGTTTCATTGACTATCGCGAGACACTCGGCTTCGAGGTGCTCCCGCTGTCCGGCGGCGAACGACCGCCCTTCGAGGTGTTGTGCGACCGCCTGCGGGAAAACCGGGTGGTGTGCCTGATGGCCGAGCGCGATCTGACCCGCACCGGTGTCGAGGTCGAGTTCTTCGGCGAACCCACCCGGATGCCGGCGGGGCCCGCGAAGCTCGCGATCGCGACGGGGGCGGCCTTGCTGCCGTCGCATTGCTGGTTCGAGGGCGACGGCTGGGGCTGCGATATACAGCCGCCGCTGGACTGCCGCAGCGGCGACGTCCACGCCATCACCCAAGCGCTGGCCGATCAGTTCGCCAAGAACATCGCCGTCCACCCCGAGGACTGGCACATGATGCAGCCGCAGTGGCTGGCGGACCTGTCCACTGAAAGGCGGGCGAAACTGGCCCGGCCCGGGGAAACCTGATGCGCATCGGGATGGTCTGTCCGTACTCGTTCGACGTGCCGGGCGGGGTGCAGTCCCATGTCCTGCAGCTGGCCGAGGTGATGCGCGCCCGCGGGCACGAGGTCAGCGTGCTGGCACCGGTGTCGCCGCACGCCTCGCTGCCCGACTACGTCGTCTCCGCCGGCAAGGCGGTCCCGATTCCCTACAACGGCTCGGTGGCCCGGCTGCGGTTCGGCCCGGCCACCCACCGCAAGGTGAAGAGGTGGCTCATGCTGGGTGACTTTGATGTGCTGCACCTGCACGAGCCCAACGCGCCTAGCCTGTCGATGCTGGCCCTGAACATCGCCGAGGGGCCGATCGTGGCGACGTTTCACGCGTCGACCACCAAATCGCTGACCCTGACGGTCTTCCAGGGCATCCTGCGGCCGATGCACGAGAAGATCGTGGGCCGGATCGCGGTGTCCGACCTGGCCCGGCGCTGGCAGATGGAGGCGCTGGGCACCGACGCGGTGGAGATCCCCAACGGGGTCGACGTGGAGTCGTTCGCCGTGGCGGCGCGGCTGGACGGGTATCCGCGGCCGGGCAAGACGGTGCTGTTCCTGGGCCGTTACGACGAGTCCCGCAAGGGCGTGGCGGTGCTGCTCGACGCGCTGCCCCGCGTGGTCGAGCGCAAC
This sequence comes from Mycobacterium sp., assembly GCF_025965855.1. Classification (GTDB taxonomy): domain Bacteria; phylum Actinomycetota; class Actinomycetes; order Mycobacteriales; family Mycobacteriaceae; genus Mycobacterium. The sequence continues at coordinate 4,876 of NZ_JAOPWB010000013.1, forward strand.
CCGGACGTGCAGTTGCTGATCGTGGGGCGCGGCGGCGAGGACGAATTGCGGGACCAGGCAGGCGAATTAGCGGACCACCTACGCTTTCTCGGCCAGGTTGACGATGCCGGGAAGGCATCGGCGATGCGCAGCGCCGACGTCTACTGCGCGCCCAACACGGGAGGGGAGAGCTTCGGGATCGTGCTGGTCGAGGCGATGGCCGCCGGCACCCCCGTGGTGGCCAGCGACCTGGATGCCTTCCGGCGCGTGTTGTGCGACGGCGAATGCGGGCGGCTGGTGCCGGTCGGCCCCCCAGAGTTACAGGGCGCCGCGCTGGCCGATGCGCTGATCGAGGTGCTGGAGAACGACGTGCTGCGGGAACGCTATGTGGCGGCCGGTTCGGCGGCGGTCCGCCGCTACGACTGGTCGGTGGTGGCCAGCCAGATCATGCGGGTGTACGAGACGGTCGCCGGGTCTGGCGCCAAGGTCCAGGTGGCCAGCTGATGACGTGGCTCGTCATCGCCATCGCCGTGGCGCTAGTGGTGGTGCTGGCCGTGGCCGGGGCCTGGGCATACCGGACGGCCAACCGGCTCGACCGGCTCCACGTCCGCTACGACCTGTCGTGGCAGGCGCTCGACGGCGCGCTGGCGCGACGCGCGGTGGTGGCGCGTGCCGTGGCGATCGACGGGTATGGGAGTTCTTCCGAGGGCAGGCGGCTGGCGGCGCTGGCCGACGCCGCGGAATGCGCGCCGCGGCAGGCCCGTGAGATCGCGGAGAACGAGCTATCGGCCGCGCTTGCGATGGTCGATCCCGCGTCGCTGCCGGCCGGTCTGATCGCCGAGTTGGCCGACGCCGAGGCCCGCGTGGTGCTGGCCCGCCGGTTCCACAACGACGCCGTTCGGGACACCCTGGCGCTGGCCGAACGACCCTTGGTGCGCGCCGTTCGGCTCGGCGGAACCGCCGCGCTGCCAAGCTATTTCGAAATCGTCGAGCGGCCGCACGCGCTGGCGCACGGCGGCTTGAGCGTGCCGGGCGTGCCCAACCACCGCACCTCGGCGCGCGTCGTGCTGCTCGACGAGTCCGGCGCCGTGCTGTTGCTGTGCGGGTCGGACCCGGCGAACCCTGCGTTTCGCGACGGGGCCGCGCCCCGGTGGTGGGTCACCGTGGGCGGCGAGGTGGGAAGCGGCGAGCGGCTGGTCGAGGCCGCCGCGCGGGAGCTGGCCGAGGAGACCGGCCTGCGGGTCGCGCCGGCCGACATGATCGGGCCCGTCTGGCGCCGCGACGAGGTCTTCGAGTTCAACGGCTCGCTGATCCAGAGCGAGGAGTTCTACCTGGTCCACCGGACTCGCCGGTTCGAGCCGTCCCTGGCGGGGCGGACCGAGTTGGAACGCAGCTACATTCACGGCGCCCGGTGGTGCGACGCGACCGACATCGCCGAGCTGACCGCCGCCGGCGAGCAGGTGTACCCGCGGCAACTGGGCGAGCTGTTGGCGGCGGCCAACCGGCTGGCGGATGGCGCTGCCGACAACGGCGCAGCCCGGGTGCCGCAGCCCATCCTCTGAATTACGAGCAGCCGCTTTTTCGCACTTTGGCTATTGTTCTCTTCATATTTTTGCTGTTGTGGACCCGCACACCATTCGCGGCCTTGCTAACGCCTACAAGAACGGAAGGGAATCGAATGCCCTCACCTCGCTGGCCGGTCAGACTTGCCATCCCCATGATGGCTGGCGCTGCCCTGCTCGGTAGCGCTGCGATTGCGACTGCCAATCCCGCTGACGACGCCTACCTCGCACAACTGCGCGCCGTCGGCCTGACTTGGCCGCCCAAGACCGAGCATGCGCTCATCGGGGAGGCACACCTCATTTGCTACGACCTCACTTGGGGCTGGCAGCCGCAACAGATTGCCGACGAGATCCACGCCAACCTGGACGCAAAGGGCGTTACGTTGTTAGACGTCGGAACCATGGTCGACGCCGCACACTCGACTTATTGTCCCGGCAATGTGTGCGACGCCCCCAGCCTTTGCACATGACAGCGTGAACCGCCTCGGGACGCCGAAGCGGTCTTCAAAATCGCGTTGCCCGTCGCAATTCGGCATTCTCCCGCCGTAAGCGCTTCAGCGCCGTCACCGGTGCCAACGCCCAGCGAGCGGACGGTCTCGGCGACCATCCGAGCTGGAAAAACTCGTTTGTCGGACACCACTAGAGTGGAAGCGCAATGGTTGAGGGAGAGAACACGCCAATGGACAGCGCCGCCAGCGCCGCACAGTCGGGCCAGATCAATCAGACGGGAACGGCGCGCGTCAAGCGCGGCATGGCCGAGATGCTCAAGGGCGGCGTCATCATGGACGTCGTCACGCCCGAGCAGGCCCGCATCGCCGAGGGCGCCGGCGCCGTCGCGGTGATGGCGCTGGAGCGGGTGCCGGCCGACATCCGCGCCCAGGGCGGGGTGTCGCGGATGAGCGACCCCGACATGATCGAGGCCATCATCGCCGCCGTGACCATCCCGGTGATGGCGAAGGCGCGCATCGGGCATTTCGTCGAGGCGCAGATCCTGCAGAGCCTCGGCGTGGACTACATCGACGAGTCCGAGGTGCTGACTCCCGCCGACTACACCCACCACATCGACAAGTGGAAGTTCACCGTGCCGTTCGTGTGCGGCGCGACCAATCTCGGCGAGGCGCTGCGGCGCATCGGCGAGGGCGCGGCCATGATCCGCTCCAAGGGCGAGGCCGGCACCGGTGACGTCTCCAACGCCACCACGCACATGCGGGCCATCAGCGGCGAGATCCGCCGGCTGACGTCGCTGACCGAGGACGAATTGTACGTCGCGGCAAAGGAATTGCAGGCGCCCTACGAGCTGGTCGTCGAGGTGGCCCGGGCCGGCAAGCTGCCGGTCACCCTGTTCACCGCCGGCGGCATCGCCAGCCCCGCCGACGCGGCGATGATGATGCAGCTCGGCGCCGAGGGCGTGTTCGTCGGCTCGGGCATCTTCAAGTCCGGCGCACCCGAGCACCGCGCCGCCGCGATCGTCAAGGCCACCACCTTCTACGACGATCCAGACGTACTGGCCAAGGTGTCGCGCGGGCTGGGCGAGCCGATGGTGGGCATCAACGTGGAGGAGATCGCGCAGCCGCATCGACTGGCCGAGCGCGGCTGGTAAGAACGTTCTGTGTCGATCGAGAAGATCCTTGATCTCGAGCAGCTCGAGGTCAACATCTACCGGGGAAACGTGTTCAGCCCGGACTCGGGATTTTTTCAGCGCACCTTCGGCGGCCACGTAGCGGGGCAGTCGCTGGTGTCGGCGGTGCGCACCGTCGACCCGCGCTTCCTGGTGCACTCGCTGCACGGCTACTTCCTGCGGCCTGGAGACGCCAAGGCGGCGACGGTGTTCATCGTCGAACGCATCCGCGACGGCGGTTCATTCTGCACCCGCCGGGTCAACGCCATCCAGCACGGCGAAACCATCTTTTCCATGTCGGCGTCATTCCAGACCGACCAGGAAGGCATCAACCACCAGGACGCGATGCCGGCGGCGCCGCCGCCCGACGGCCTGCCCGGGTTGAGCTCCATGAAGGTGTTCGACGACGCCGGATTCCGTCAGTTCGAGGAGTGGGACGTGCGGATCGTGCCGCGGGAGCTGCTGAAGCTCGTGCCCGGCAAGGCCTCCCAGCAGCAGGTGTGGTTTCGCCACCGCGACCCGCTGCCCGATGACCCGGTGCTGCACATCTGCGCGCTGGCCTACATGAGCGACCTCACGCTGTTGGGCTCGGCGCAGGTCACTCACCTCGATGAACGCGAGCATCTGCAGGTGGCGTCGCTCGACCACGCGATGTGGTTCATGCGGGTGTTCCGGGCCGACGAGTGGTTGCTCTACGACCAGTCCTCGCCGTCGGCCTGCGGCGGTCGCGCGCTCTGCCAGGGCAAGATCTTCAACCAGTACGGGGAGATGGTCGCCGCGGTCATGCAGGAGGGCCTCACCCGCTTCGCGCGCGCATACCAGACGCACGGGCAATGATTTTCCCGTGAGCGCGCCGAAGATCGGGGTCTTGGCGCTGCAGGGCGACACCCGCGAGCACCTGGCCGCGCTGCGCGAGGCCGGAGCCGAGTCGATGCCGGTTCGCCGCCGCAGCGAGCTGGAGGCGGTGGACGGGCTGGTCATTCCCGGCGGCGAATCCACGACGATGAGTCACCTATTGCTGGATCTGGAGCTGCTCGAGCCGTTGCGGCGGCGGCTGGCCGACGGGCTTCCGGCCTACGGCGCGTGTGCCGGCATGATCCTGCTGGCCACCGAGATTCTCGACGCCGGCGCCCGGGGGCGCCAGGCGTTGCCGCTGCGCGCGATCGATATGACGGTGCGGCGCAACGCTTTTGGTCGGCAGGTGGACTCGTTCGAGGGCGACCTGCCGTTCGCGGGTCTCGACGGGCCGGTGCGCGCGGTGTTCATCCGCGCGCCGTGGGTCGAGCGCACCGGCGACGGGGTGCAGGTGCTGGCCCGGGCGGCGGGGCACGTCGTCGCGGTGCGGCAGGGACAGGTGCTGGCGACCGCCTTTCACCCGGAGATGACCGGCGACCGTCGCGTCCACCACATGTTCGTCGACATCGTCAACGGAGTGGCCTGACCCGCCCGGCGAGCGTGGGGCCCATGGACGAATTCAGGGCCGATCACGTACGTAGGGCCCACACTGGGCGTCCACGTAGACTCGTTGGGCGACTTGTCGAGCACCAGAATGCAAAAGAAGAGGTAAGAGACACCGATGAGCGGCCATTCCAAGTGGGCCACCACCAAGCACAAGAAGGCCGTCATCGACGCCCGCCGCGGAAAGATGTTCGCCCGGCTTATCAAGAACATCGAGGTCGCGGCCCGCGTCGGCGGGGGTGACCCGGCGGGCAACCCCACCCTCTACGACGCCATCCAGAAGGCCAAGAAGAGCTCGGTGCCCAACGACAACATCGAGAAGGCCCGCAAGCGCGGCGCCGGCGAGGAGGCCGGCGGCGCCGACTGGCAGAACATCACCTACGAGGGCTACGCGCCCAACGGCGTGGCGGTGCTGGTCGAGTGCTTGACCGACAACCGCAACCGCGCCGCCAGCGAGGTGCGGGTGGCGATGACGCGCAACGGCGGCACCATGGCCGACCCCGGGTCGGTCGCCTACCTGTTCTCGCGCAAGGGCGTGGTCACGTTGGAGAAGAACGGCCTGACCGAGGACGACGTGCTGACCGCGGTGCTGGAAGCCGGGGCCGAGGACGTCACCGATCTCGGCGACAGCTTCGAGGTCATCACCGAGCCGGGCGATCTCGTCGCGGTGCGCACCGCGCTGCAGGACGCCGGCATCGACTACGATTCCGCCGAGGCGGGGTTCCAACCGTCGGTGACCGTGCCGCTCGACGCCGACGGCGCCCAAAAGGTCATGAGGCTGGTCGACGCGCTGGAAGACAGCGACGACGTCCAGGACGTCTGGACCAACGCCGACATCCCCGACGAGGTCTTGGGCCAGATCGAGGAGTGAACCGGCTTAGTCGTAGCCGTGCCGCATGTCCTCGACGACGCGCGGATTGTCCAGGGTCGACGGCTCGAGCGGGCGGGGCCCGATGTCGCCGGAGAACACCGTGGCCGCGTCGAGCACCCGCTGGTTGAGGAAACGCAGCGCGGGCGCGTCGGCCGGCACCCTCGGTTCCGGCGCGGCGTCGGCGCGCTGTGCCAGGGCGAAGCCCCAGTCCCCGAAGGTCGGCACGTGCACGTGGTACGGCGTCACCGCGTAGCCGGCGGACCGGATCGTCGAGACCGTGCGCCAGAACGCGGTCGACGTGGAAAACGGGCTGCCCGCCTGCACGACCATGAGCCCGCCCGGCGCCAGCGCGCGGGCGGCGAGCGTGTAGAACTCGGCCGAATACAGGCGGCCCAGCACGGGTGTGTCGGGGTCCGGAAGGTCGACGATGACCGCATCGAAGCTGTCAGAGCCGCCACGCAGCCACGTCATCGCGTCGCCGATCACGACTTGGACGCGCGGGTTGTCCAGCGAGCCGCCGTTGGCGTCGCGCATGGTGGTGCGCGCCAGGTCGATCACGGCTGGGTCGAGCTCGACCTGCACGATCTTGCCGATGCCGGGCTGGCGCAGCAGTTCGCGCGCGGCGAGGCCGTCACCGCCGCCGAGCACCAGCACCGAGCGCGCCCCGTTCCCGAGCGCGGGGTAGACCAGGCTTTCGGTGTAGCGGTATTCGTCCCGGGTGGAAAACTGCAGGCCCCCGTCGAGGTAGAGGCGCATGTCGTTGCCGCGCCGGGTCACCACGATCTCTTGATAGGGCGTGTGCCGGTAGGCGACGATCGGATCGGCGTAAAGCCTTTGCCTGCTTGTCGTCTCGATGTCGGCCGAGCGCACCAGCAGCGTGGCGAGCAGCCCGAGCGCGGCGGCCAGCGCGCACAGCGCCGTCGCCAGTTGGCGCGTGGAAACGACGCGGCGCAGCAAAAAGATCGCCACGACGGCCGCCGCCGCCAGGTTGATGATGCCCGTGGCCGCCGCGCCGCGGATCATGCCCAGGTGCGGCAGCAGCAGGAACGGCCAGACGAGGCCGCCCAGCAACGCGCCCAGGTAGTCGGCGGCGTTGAGGTTGGCCAGCGTGCGGCCGACATCCGCGGCTGGGGTTTTTGTGGCCGCCCGCCCGCGCTGCAGCAGCGTCATCAGGAGCGGCACCTCGGCGCCGACCAGGCCGCCGATCAGGGCTGTGCCCGCCGCCAGCACCCACGTCGAGCCGACCGAGCCGTCCAGAAACGCGAACACCGTGTACAGCGCCGTCGCCGACAGGCCGCCGATGATGCCCAGCAGCGCCTCGACGGCGATGAAGGCGATCGCCGCGTGCGCCAGCAGCGGCTTGACACACAGGGCGCCCGCGCCCAGCGCCGCGATGTAGCCCGCGACGATCAGCGACGTGGCGATGATGCCCCCGCCGTTGAGGCTGGCCGACAGCGTCAGCAGCGCGAGTTCGTAGATGATGCCGCAGGCCGCGCAGGCCGCCACGGCGGCCAGCAGCACCGCGCGCCACCGTCCCGAAGCCTCCGTCGGCCGGACCGCGCCGGGCACCGGCAACTCAACCGACGTCATGACACCGCCGCGGCGGTCACCCCTCCCACGGCCAGCAATATCAGGGCCACCGCGAACGACCCGGGATGCAGCGTGGGCTCGCCGACGTGCTCGTGGAAGTCGCCCGGTATCAGCAGATGCATCGTCAACAGCGCTATCCCCAACAGGATCACGCCCATGAGCCCGTACACCGCCACTCCGAGGAGTCCCTGACCCAGCTGGCTGTAGCTGTTGGCGATCGCGGTGATGATGACGATGGTGAGCGCGATGTACATCGCGCCCGCCACGACGACGGCATTGGGGCGGCGATCGACGAACACCAGTTGCCGCAGCTTGCCCGGGGTCAACAGGTCGACCATGAAGAACCCGACGATCAGCACCGCCATACCGACCGCGAAGTACAGAATCGTCGCGACTGCGCCCTTGAAGACCGGATTGAGGTCGACGTTGCCGATCTCGACGGCGAGGTACATGGTTGTCTCCTTTGCGTTTGCGTCACTTGGTTCCGCCCGGGCCGCCGGGGGTTCCGCCGGCGCCGCCCGACGGGGATCCGGGGCTGAACCCGGGGCCCAGGAAGATGAACGCGCCGTGGCTGTAACCGGCGCTCAGCGGTTCGACGCGGATGCTGCACGGGTAGTTGCCGTCGGGACCGACGATCACGATGTTGTTGCTGTAGCGCAGGTACTCGCTGTTGCCGTTGGCGCTGCGGGCCTCGGGGGTCTCATAGTCGGCGAGGGTGTCGGCCACCTGCTCGGGCGATCCGGTGCACTGGTAGCGCGTTCCGTTCACATCACGGGAGTACTCGTGATAGTGGCTCGCGATGTAGGACGCAATATTCTTCTGCTGCAAGATGATTCCGAAAATCAGCGACACGACGGCGGCGACGGCCAGGGCTCCGGAGATCAGGAACAGGCGATTGCGGCTCATGGGCGCCACCGGCTTGCCGTGTGGACCACCACGCCTCCCGACCCCAGGGGACGCCGCGGGTACAGGTGCCAGGTCTGCCACCGCCACCCGGCGCCGTCGGGTTCGGCGGCCAGGGCGGTCAGCGCGGCGTCGTCGCCGGGGAACGTGCCCCCGAGCCAGCCCGGTTGCCGCGCGCACTGTTCGCGAAGCTCGCCGGCCAGACGGCGGAAGCTTGCCTCGTCGTGCGTTTCGGTGCGGGAGCGCAAACGGTAGCCGGGCGCGTCGGTTCGCGCCGGCAGGTCGACTCCGCGGCCGCGGGCGGTGCAGGAAACCTGCTCGGAGAAGCGGCCTTTCGCGTGCTCGACCGCGACGACGTGCGAAGCGCCGAGTACGCCGAGCGCCAGCGCACCGCCGTCGGGATGCTGCAGGGAACAGGTGGCCAGCGGCGCGGGTGCGGGCGCGTTGAGCACGAGCCCGAGCCGTTCCCCGGATACGTCCGCCGGAGTCACCGCGAGCTGATGAAGGGGCACCGACCTGTTCCTACGGGGCCGCGGGCGGGGGCGCCGGGTAGACGGTGAGCTCCCCGGCCAGCACGGACTTGCCCGTCGAAATCTCCCAGGGCATGTCCGGGGCCCAGCGCTCGAACGAGAGCAGGGCGGTCTCGTCGGCGTTGGTGCAGTCGAGAAATTCCATCTCACCGCCGGCCGGCAGGCCGGTGGTGCCCTCGGTGGTGTAGGACGCCCGGCCGCGCTCCGATTCGTGGAACGTCACGCCGTCGACGGCGTACTGGTCGCCGGGCCGCAACGAAAGGTCCTTGCGGGCCACCCACATCGCCAGCTCCAGGCGCCCGTCGTCCTCTTCGACGCTCAACCAGATCGGCTGGTCGCCGCCTTCCAGCAGGTGCTCCCACCACACGAACGGGCCCTCGCGGAACGTCACCGACCCGCGGACCACATAGTCGACGCCGCCGTAGCTGACGATGGCCCCGGGCCCGAGTTGGCGGGGCCCGAACTGCGGCATCGCGTCAAAGGACAGCGGATCCTGGCGCCCGCCCGGCCGGGCTTGCTTCTTGGGCCGCCGCAAAGCGATCACCAGCACCACGATGGACGCGATGAACAGCACCGCCGCGAGGACGACCAGGAGTGTTCCCACGCCAACCTTCCGTTGCCACAGTGCTAGAGCGAACGTGGGCTATAAGTTAACAGCTTTTGTCCCGCCGCAGCGTGTCCTGCGGGATCCCGTCGGTCCCGCCGGTTAGGCTCTCGAACAGCTGTTCGTACGAAGGAGCCGGCAATGCGTGTGATGGGTGTCGATCCCGGGCTGACTCGATGCGGGCTGTCGGTCGTCGAAAGCGGGCGCGGGCGTAACGTCGTCGCGCTCGACGTCGATGTGGTGCGCACCCCGTCGGACGCGCCGCTGCCCAAGCGATTGCTGGCCATCAGCGACACCGTCGAGCACTGGCTGGCCACCCACCGACCGGACGTCGTGGCCATCGAGCGGGTCTTCTCCCAGCACAACGTGACGACGGTGATGGGCACCGCGCAAGCCGGCGGCGTGGTCGCGGTGGCGGCGGCCAGACACGGCATCGACGTGCACTTCCACACGCCCAGCGAGGTGAAGGCCGCGGTCACCGGCAACGGGGCCGCCGACAAGGCACAGGTCACGGCGATGGTCACCAAAATCCTTGCGTTGCAAGCCAAACCGACGCCGGCCGACGCGGCCGACGCGCTGGCCCTGGCGATCTGCCACTGCTGGCGGGCGCCGATGATCGCGCGGATGGCCGCGGCGGAGACCCTGGCCGCGCAGCAGCGTCACGCGTACCGGGCCAAGCTGGCAGCGAAGGTCAGGGCCGCCCGATGATCGCCTCGGTGCGCGGCGAGGTGCTCGAGGTGGCACTCGACCATGTGGTGATCGAGGCGGCCGGCATCGGCTACCGGGTCAACGCGACGCCGTCGACGCTGGCGACGCTGCGGCAGGGGAGCCAGGCCAGGCTGGTCACCGCGATGATCGTGCGCGAGGATTCGATGACGTTGTACGGGTTTACCGACGCCGGTACCCGCGACCTGTTCCTGACGCTGCTGTCGGTGTCGGGGGTGGGGCCCCGGCTGGCGATGGCGACGCTGGCCGTGCACGACGCCTCCGCTTTGCGTCAGGTGCTGCACGACGGCGACGTCACCGCGCTGACCCGGGTGCCCGGCGTCGGCAAACGCGGCGCCGAGCGGATGGTATTGGAGTTACGCGACAAAGTCTGCCCGGCTGGCGGCTCCTCCTCGGGCGCGCCCGCGATCAACGGCAACGCGGTGCGAAACCCCGTGGTGGAGGCCTTGGTCGGTCTGGGTTTCGCGGCCAAGAATGCCGAGGAGGCCACCGACAAGGTGCTGGCCGGCGATCACGAAAATGGTGGGGCCGCGACGACATCCAGTACGTTGCGGGCCGCCCTGTCGCTGCTGGGTAAGTCCCGATGACCGACGACTACTCCGAACGCGACGTCTCCTCGGCCCTGACCGTCGGCGAGGGCGACATCGACGTCAGCCTGCGGCCCCGCTCGCTGCGGGAGTTCATCGGTCAGTCGCGGGTGCGCGAACAGCTGCAGCTGGTCATCGAGGGGGCCAAGAACCGCGGCGGCACACCGGATCACATCCTGCTGTCCGGTCCGCCCGGACTGGGCAAGACCTCGCTGGCGATGATCATCGCGGCCGAGCTCGGCTCGTCGTTGCGGGTGACGTCCGGTCCGGCGCTCGAACGCGCCGGCGACCTGGCCGCGATGCTGTCCAACCTGGTCGAGCACGACGTGCTGTTCATCGACGAGATCCACCGCATCGCGCGGCCCGCCGAGGAGATGCTCTACCTGGCGATGGAGGACTTCCGGGTCGACGTAGTGGTCGGCAAAGGGCCCGGGGCGACGTCGATTCCGCTGGAGGTGGCGCCCTTCACGCTGGTCGGCGCGACCACCCGGTCCGGCGCGCTGACCGGCCCGCTGCGCGACCGGTTCGGTTTCACCGCGCACATGGACTTCTACGAGCCCGCCGAGCTGGAGCGGGTGCTGGCGCGTTCCGCCGGGATCCTCGGCATCGAGCTGGGCGCCGACGCCGGCGCCGAGATCGCGCGACGCGCCCGGGGGACGCCGCGCATCGCCAACCGGCTGCTGCGCCGGGTCCGGGACTTCGCCGAGGTGCGCGCCGACGGCGTGATCACCCGCGATGTCGCCAAGTCCGCGCTGGCGGTCTACGACGTCGACGAGCTGGGGCTGGACCGGCTGGACCGGGCGGTGCTGTCGGCGTTGACCCGCGGCTTCGGCGGCGGCCCGGTCGGGGTTTCGACGCTGGCGGTGGCGGTGGGCGAGGAGGCCGCCACCGTCGAGGAGGTGTGCGAGCCCTTCCTGGTGCGGGCGGGCATGCTCGCGCGCACCCCGCGCGGCCGGGTGGCCACCGCGCAGGCCTGGACGCACCTCGGCCTGGCGCCGCCGGCCGGGGCCGTCGGGCTCGGGCAAACGGGCTTGTTCGACTAGAGCCGGTTACGTCACCGCTGGCGCGGGTACCCGGATCAGCATCAGTAACCGCTTGTCGGAGGAGAATCTGATGAGGCACACCGCCCCAGACTATGAACGCCCCCGCGCGCCGTACATGCCACGCACCCGCGGTGCGGTGAGCGGGCTGCTCCTGATCCTCTTGGGTGCTTGGGGTGCGTTGATACCGTTCATCGGACCCAACATCAACTGGGCGTATATGGCCGACCCGGCATGGACGTGGACGGCCGCGAAAGGCTGGCTGGAGGTGTTGCCCGGGGTCGCTGCCGCCGTGGGCGGCCTGGTCCTGCTGGTCTCCGGAAATCGCGCCAGCGCCATGTTCGGCGGCTGGCTGGCGGTCTTCGCCGGCGCCTGGTTCGTGGTCGGCCGGGCGTTCGCGTCGACGCTGCACATCGGGGACGTCGGTCAGCCGGTGGCTGCGACGGACCTGAAACGGGCCCTGCTCGAGGTCACCTATTTCACCGGTCTGGGAGCGCTGATCGTGTTTCTCGGCGGCGCCGCCGTGGCGCGCGTGGCGGTTCGGCATGCGCGAGACGTCCGAGACGTCGTCGTGACCGAACCGTCGGCGATGGCGACCGGGCCGACGCCGGCGGCCGCGGCCGATGTGCCGGCACGGGATCCGGCCGTGGACGACGCGTCACCAGCCGGGCGCACGGGGCGCGGCCTATTCCACCGGCGCGTCGGGGGTGGCCTGTTCCGCCGACGCCACCACGCCGGCGTTTAGCGCGAGCCCGCTGACAACGCGCGGTATCGGTAGCCCACCTCAGGGTCGGCTACCGATACCGTCGTGCGTACGAGCACTCCCCGCAATGGCGGGTCGGTATTGTTCTTGACGATGATCGGCGCCGACACGCTCGGCCAGCCCTGGTCGTTCGACTAGCGAGGAGGAGCGATGCTCACCGCCGGGTTGGTATTCGCCGGGTTGGCAGCCCTGTTGCACGTCTACATCTTCACGATGGAGTCGCTGACCTGGACCTCGCCACGCACCCGCGCCATCTTCGGCACGACGGCCGAGGAAGCCGAGACCACCAGGGTGCTCGCCTTCAACCAGGGCTTTTACAACCTGTTCCTGGCGATCGTCACCATCCTCGGCATTCCCCCAGTGGTCATGGGAGACACGGCCGTCGGGGTCGCGCTCGTTTTCGCCGGCGTGGGATCCATGGCCGCCGCCGCGATCGTGCTCCTGCTGTCCGCGCCGGGCAAGGCGCGGGCCGCGCTGATCCAGGGCACACTGCCGGTGATCGCCATCGTGTTCCTGGTGCTCGGCCTTTCCTGGTAACACCAGACCCAGCAACCTCACTGGTCACGAAACGCCGCCGCTTCGGGCCGCGCGGGTTACATCCGCGACTGTCGGGGTATGTAGCCGATGCTGAAGTAGCCCGGCGTCTATCGAGGAGACTTAATGAAAAACGCACACAGTGGCCGACCAAGCGCGTTGTGGATGCCACGCTCGCGCGGCGCGCTGAGTGGACTAATCCTGATCATTCTGGGTGCATGGGGTGCGTTGATACCGTTTGTCGGTCCCCACTTCAATTTCGCCTACACGCCCGACCAGGACTGGGCGTGGAGCACAGCCCGGGGCTGGCTCGACGTACTTCCGGGAGCCGCGACCGCCGTGGGGGGTCTGCTGCTGATCTTCTCGGGAAATCGAATTACCGCGATGTTGGGCGGCTCGCTGGCAGTGCTGGCCGGCGCATGGTTTGTGATCGGTCGTGAGGTCGCCCCGATGCTGGGCATCGGTTCCGCCGGCGATCCGATTGCTGCGACCGACCGCAAACGGGCCGCGCTCGAAGTTTCATACTTCTCCGGTCTCGGCGCGCTGATTGTCTTCGTGGGTGGCGTCGCCATAGCGCGCCTTGCGGTCCGCCTGGCGACTGATGTCGAAGCGCTGGCACGCGTGGAAGAGGCGCGTGCCGCACGGGAGGCCGAACCGTCGTACAGCGAACCGGCGTATCTGTCCGGGCCGGAGGAGTCGCCCGCGGTGTCATCGGGCGCGCTGACCAAGCCGCGGGTGGATCGGTACGGGTCGGAACGCGAGCCGAAGCGTGGCTGGCGCCGCCAGCGCGCGGAGGCGGGGTCGCCGAACGCGGCGTACTTGCGCTGGCCGCATCCTGAAGCCTGAGTCAGAGCAGTCCGAGCAGTCGCAGGTCGCTGACGTACTTGGCGATGATCTGCGGCGAGACGTGCGGAATGTCTTTGTCCGGGCCGATTTTCGCGTCCTGGACCGCCGCACGGAACCGATCGGTCGGTGCCATCGAGCCGTCGATCGGCCTCTCGGGCTTCTGGTAGTTGTGCAGCAGCGGTAGCAGCGAGGCGTTGCGCTGCCTTTCGGGCAGCCCACGCAGGCTGGTCTCGAACCGCTGCAACCACTCGCCGTAGTCGGCGACGCGCTGGATGGCGCAGCCGGAGTCGATGAGCCAGTCGACGTACTCGTCCATCCCGATGCCGTCGTCGTAGGGGTTCATCACGTGGTAGGTCTGGTAACCCTCGGCGGCCCCCAGCGTGGAGATCGCCGCGGCGATGAACTCGACCGGAAGGCCGTCGTAGTGCGCACGCTGGCGGTTGCCGTCGGCGTCCAGCTCGTAGAACGAACCGGGCGCGACGCCGGTGGCGACCAGGCTCAGCATCATCCGGGTGAACATGTCGGGGACATTGAGCTGGCCGGCGTAGGTGGTATCGGCCAGGATCATGTCGCAGCGGAACACCGCGACCGGCAGCCCGCACAGGTCGTGGGCCTCGCGCAGGAGCACCTCGCCGGCCCACTTGCTGTTGCCGTAGCCGTTGGCGTAGCTGTCGTTGATCCGGCGCGTCGGGCTGATCTCGCGGATGTCGGCGTCCTCGACGAACCGTGACGGCTCGATCTGGTCACCCACCCCGATCGTCGAGACGTAGGTGTACGGCTTGATCTTCGTCGTCAGCGCGATGCGGATCAACTCGGCGGTGCCCAGCGCGTTCGGGCCGAACAGCTCGCTATACGGCAACACGTGGTTGACCAGGGCCGCGGGGTCGACGATCAGGTCGACGGTGTCGGCCAGCCGTTGCCAGGTCTGCTGGTCCAGGCCGAGGTTGGCCTCGCCCTTGTCGCCGGCGAGCACCTCGAGGTGATCGGCCGCGAGTTGCTGGTAGTGCGCGAGCAGCTTCGGGTCGCCGCTGTCGAAGGTCTTGTCGAGACGACTCCTCGCTTCCTCATCGGACTTGGCCCGCACCAGCGCGATCACCTTGCCGTCGACCAGGTCCATGCGCTCCAGCCATTCCAGGGCCAGGTAGCGACCCAGGAAACCCGTTGCGCCGGTGAGCAACACGGTGCGCACCTCGGAGGTGGGCTTCGGCAGATCCGGCGCGGCGGCCAGCGTCGACGCCTCGAGGAACTTGTCGAGCGTCAGGTCGCCGGCGTGCACCTCGACCGCGTCGCGGCCGTGCACCGAGGCGAAGCTGGGCCGCTTGGTGCCCTTGCGCTCGGCCTCGATGTAGGCGGCGATGGCCGCCAGGTCGTTGGCCGGGCTGACGATGACGCCCACCGGCACGTCGATGTCGAAGATCTCGCGCAGCAGGTTGCCGAAGGTCAACGCGGAAAGCGAGTCCCCGCCCAGGTCGGTGAAGTGCGCGTCGGGCGCAAGGTCGCTGGTCGCCGCTCCCAGCATGGCGGCCGCGGCGCGGCTGACGGTCTGCAGGACCGGGGCGTCGGCGCCGCCGCGGCGCAGTTCGCTCAGCTCGCTGGCCTGGCCCTCGGCCAGCTCGGCGTACAGCTGTTCCAGCCGCTCGCCGTAGTGCTGCTTCAGCCTCGGCCACGCCAGCTTGCGGATGCCGGTCAGCAGGCCATTCTCCAGGCTGAACGGCGTGGTCTCGATGATGAAGTCGCGCGGCACCTCGTAGGACTGCAGGCCGGCCTCTTTGGCGACGTTCTGCAGCGAATCGGCGATCGCGGACTTCGACGCACTCACGTCGGTGGGCACCACGACCGCGAGCAGGTAGGGGTGCGCGCTGTTGCCGTAGATGTAGATCTGCCGGATCAGCGGGCTGTTGCCGAACACCGCCTCGAGCTTCGCGACGGTGACGAACTCGCCCTGCGCGAGCTTGAGCACGTTGTTGCGGCGGTCGACATAGACCAGCCGGTCGGGGCCGACCTCGGCGACGACGTCTCCGGTCCGGTAGTAGCCGTCGGGGTCGAACACGCCCGCGGTGACCTCGGGCCGCTTGTAGTAGCCGGGGAACATGTTCTCCGTCTTGAGCAGCAGCTCGCCGCGCGGATGCGGCCGGTCGGTGGAGAAGTAGCCCAGGTCCGGGACGTCGACCAGCCTGTAGTCGATGACCGGCGGGCGTTGCACCTCGCCGTCGAACAAGACCATCCCCGCCTCGGTGGACCCGTAACCGTCCAGCAGATGCATCTCGAGCAGGGACTCGGCCCAGGCCTTCAGCTCCGGGGAGGTGGGCGCCGAGCCCGTCATCGCGAAGATGAACCGCCCGCCCAGCTGGTACTGCCGCTGCTCGTCGAGGACCTCGGCCTCGACAGTCTCGCGGGCCTCGGGGCCCGCAGCGCCATTGGACAGCCCGCGGTCGACCTGGCGCTGGAACTCGCCGAACAGGGTCTCCCAGATCCGCGGCACGAAGTTCAGCTCGGTGGGCCGGACCAGCTCGAGGTCCTCGAGCAGCGTGGAGAGGTCACTGCGGGCCGCGAAGTAGGCGGTGCCGCCGTTGCCGAGCGTGCCGTAGAGAACGCCGCGCCCCATGACGTGGCTCATCGGCATGAAGTTGAGGGTGATCGACGCGGCGCTGGGCCCGAACCAGGTCCGGTCCGACCGGCGCCACATCTTCCCGACGTTGCTCTGCGGGTACATCGCGCCCTTGGGCGCGCCGGTGCTGCCGGAGGTGTAGATCAGCAGGGCGAGGGGGTCGGCTGAATCTTCCAAGGCGGGGCCGCCACTCGGTGTCGCGGGCAGCGCGCTCCCGCGCTCCAGGAGGTCGGCCAGGGCCTCGACGGTGACGGCGGTGTCGGCCAACCGCGCCCGGGCGGTTTCGACGGCCTCGCGCTCGTCGTCGACCTCGGGGTGGTAGTCGAAGACCAGGAGTTTGCGGAGCTGTGCGGCTTCGTGTCCGCTCAGGATCAGCTCGACGGCGTCGCTCAGCTGATTCACGCTGGCCGCGATCACGCTGGGCTCGGTCTCGGTCACGATCGGCTGCAGCTGCGTGATCGCCGCGCTGGTCTGCAGCGGAACCGACACGGCGCCGATCGTGCCGAGCGCCACGTCGATGGTGGCGTAGTCGATGCTGGTGAAGCCCAGCACGCACACCCGGTCGCCGGCTTGGACCGAGTCATGGGTCAGGGCGCGGGCCAGTGCGCCGACCCGGTCGCCCAGCTCGCGGTAGGTGATGGTCTCGTAGCGGGGGAGCAGCTCCAGAGTCGTGCGTCCGGTCGTGGAGTCCTTGACGAACTCGACGACGCGCTGCCCGAGTGCCGGTCGCTCGGCGTAACCGTTCAGGACGGTCTGGATGATCTGGGGCAGTCGCAGCCCGGGCTGTCCAAGGGCTTCGGCGACCGCCGGGTCCGGCCTGGCGGCGGCGAACTGCGGGTCGTTGGCGGTGAGGTCGTCGACGCGGCGTGCGAGCCGCTCCTCCTGGGCAGTGGTCGACATAGCGATTCCCTTTTAACGCATAAGAATTAAGTGGTTAGGTCGCGCGACGCTGCGCTGACAGATAGAACGTTAGTTAAACTAACGGTAATCCTCTACCGGCCCGCCGTGGATGTGACATTGCACACCGGGCTAGAGATCGGCGAGGAGCCGGCTCAGGACGTCGATGCCCTCGGTCAGCAGTTCGTCGCTGATGGTCAGCGGCGGCAGCAGCCGGATGACGTTGCCGAACATCCCACACGTCAGCACGATGACCCCGGCCGCGTGGGCCGCCGTCGAAAGCGCTTCGGTCAGTTCGGGGTTGGGGTCGGCCGTTCCCGGCTTCACCAACTCTACGGCGATCATCGCGCCGCGGCCGCGAACATCGCCGATCCGATCGTCGGCCGCCTGCAGCCGCAGCAGCGGCTCAGTCATCAGCCGTTCCAGCTGCCGGGCCCGCTCGATCAGGCCGTCGCTCTCGATGGTCGCGATGGTGGCCAGCGCCGCCGCGCACGCCACCGGGTTGCCGCCGAACGTGCCGCCCAGGCCGCCGACGTGCGGGGCGTCCATGATCTCGGCCCGGCCGGTCACCGCCGACAGCGGCAACCCGTCGGCGATGCCCTTGGCGGTGCAGATCAGGTCGGGCTCTAGACCGTCCGGGCCCTCGTGCTCGCAGGCGAACATCGCGCCGGTGCGCGCGAACCCGGTCTGCACCTCGTCGGCGATGAACACCACGTCGTTCTTGCGGCACCAGTCGAGCAGGGCCGGCAAAAACCCCTCGGCAGGAACGATGAATCCGCCCTCGCCCTGGATCGGCTCGATCAGCACGGCGGCCAGGCTGTCGGCGCCGACCTGGCTTTCGATCACCCGGATGGCCCGCGCGGCCGCCTTTTCGCCGTCGGTGGCCAGTTCCTTGTCGAGCAGACCGTCCCGATAGGGATAGGACAGCGGGGCCCGGTAGATCTCCGGCGCGAACGGCCCGAAGCCGCTCTTGTAGGGCATGGACTTGGCGGTCAGCGCCATCGCCAGGTTGGTGCGCCCGTGGTAGGCGTGGTTGAACGCCACCACCGCGGGCCTGCGGGTGTAGGCGCGCGCGGCCTTGACGGCGTTCTCGACCGCCTCGGCACCGGAGTTGAACAGCACCGAGCGCTTTTCGCCGGAGCCCGGGGTGATCCGGTTGAGCTCCTCGGCGACGGCGAGGTACTCCTCGTACGGCGTCACCATGAAGCAGGTGTGCGTGAAGTCGGCGACCTGCGCGCGCACCGCGTCCACCACCCGGGGCGACGAATTGCCGATCGTGGTGACCGCGATGCCGGAACCCAGGTCGATGAGCCGGTTGCCGTCGACGTCCTCGACGATGCCGCCGCCGGCGCGCGCGACGAAGACCGGCAGGGAGACGTTCACGCCGTGGGACACCGCCGCGGCCCGGCGTTTGTTCAGTTCCAGCGATGTGGGACCAGGGATTTCGGTGACCAGCTGGCGACTCTGCTCGAGGCTGGCCACGAGTCCTCCTCACCGCGGCGCGCCTGTCACGTCGCGCGTAAAGCCTATCTGGTCGGCCGCGACTCAGCGGGCTCGGTCGTTGGCGACCTGCGGTGCTGGCAGACTGGCCGTTACTGGTCGTTTCGAGCCCCGAAACATCAACAGGAAAGACAGGCGGGCGATGGAGAGTTTGGTCTTGTTCTTGCCGTTCGTGCTCATCATGGGCGGCTTCATGTATTTCGCTTCGCGCCGCCAAAAGCGGGCGACGCAGGCCACCATCGACCTGCACGAGTCGTTGCGGCCCGGCGACCGGGTGCACACCACGTCCGGGCTGGAGGCCACCGTCGTCGCCATCACCGACGACACCGTCGAGCTGGAGATCGCGTCCGGCGTGGTCACCACGTGGATGAAGCTGGCCGTCCGCGACAAGATCCTGCCCGACGAGCCGGAAGACCTCGACGACGGGGACGCTGGGACCGCCGACGACTTGGAAGAATCCGAGGGACTGACCGACCCGGGCCGGTAGGCCCGCTTGCGCGACGGGCCGACACGTAGGCTCTTCGGGGATAAGAAACCGATTCTCAAGGAGATACGAGGAACGTGGCATCGTCTTCGGCGCCGGTGCACCCTGCCCGCTACCTGTCGGTTTTCTTGTTCCTGCTGATCGGGGTCTATCTGCTGGTGTTCCTCACCGGCGACAAGCGAGCCGCGCCCAAGCTCGGCATCGACCTTCGGGGCGGCACCCGCGTCACGCTGACCGCCCGCACTCCGGACGGTTCCCGGCCCAGCCGGGAGGCGTTGGCGCAGGCCCAGCAGATCATCGGCGCGCGGGTCAACGGGCTGGGCGTCTCCGGTTCGGAAGTCGTGGTGGACGGTGACAACTTGGTCATCACGGTGCCCGGAAACGAAGGCAACGAGGCCCGCAACCTCGGACAGACGGCTCGCCTCTATATCCGGCCGGTGCTCAACTCGATGCCGGCGCAGCCGGCTCAGCCCAAACCCCCGGCCCAGGCGCCCGCGGGCGGCCCGGCGCCT
>NZ_JAOPWB010000083.1 GCF_025965855.1 Mycobacterium sp.
GCGCGACGCTGGTGAGGGGTCCCTATGACGAAAGTTGAGGTCGCAGCGCTTATCGCGTTGTGCGCGGCGCTGGCCTCTGCTATCGGCGATGTGATCCGGCAGCGATCCGCGCAGGAGATCACGGACAAGGAAGTCGGCCACCTCGAGCTGTTCCGCATGTCGCTGCGCGACAAGCGGTGGTGGCTCGGCGGCCTGGCCGCGATCACCAACTACGGCCTGCAGGCCGGTGCGCTGGCGTGGGGGTCTGTGGTGCTCGTGACGTCGTTGCAGGTGACCGCGCTGCTGTTCGCGTTGCCGATCTACGCACACCTGAGCAAGCATCGCGTGACCCGCTGGGAGTGGACCTGGGCGCTAGTGCTGGCGGGCGCGTTGGGGGTGGTGATCATCGTCGGCGACCCGACCTCCGGCCACCAGCGAGCGCCGCTGTCGACGTGGCTCATCGTGGCCCTGGTGATGGGCCCGGCGCTGGTGCTGTGCGTGCTGGCGGCGCGGGTCTGGACGGGTCGTGCGGTCGCGGCGGTGCTGCTGGCCGTGGTCGCGGGTTCGTCGCTCGCCCTGTTCGCGGTGCTGACCAAGGGCGTCGTCGAGGTGGCCGAGGCGGGCCCGGGTGCCGTGGTGAGCGCGCCCGAATTCTACCCCTGGCTGGTGGTCGCTCTGTGCGGAATGGTCTTTCAGCAGTCCGCCTTCCGCGCCGGCGCGCTGACGGCTTCCTTGCCGACGATGACCGTGGCCAAGCCGGTGTTGGCCGGCGTGCTCGGTATCACGGTGCTCGGCGAGACGCTGAACACCGAGGGCCCCGCCGCGTTCGTGCTGGTTTCGGCGGTGGCGTTGATGATTATCGCGACCGTCGCCCTGGCGCGCGGGGAGGCCGCCTCGCTGGCGGCGGGGACGGGGCAAGACGTCGCCGCGCCGCGAGAAGCGTTGGCCGCGCAGGACGCCCCGCTGCCCGAGGTCCCTCCCGCTGCGGGTATGTCCCCGCCGGCGCCGGGGGGAAGCCGGACGATCACGTAGCTTCGTTTCCCGCTCGTTAGTGTGGTTGCGTGCTGAGCGCCATCGCGATCGTTCCCTCCGCGCCGGTGCTCGTTCCCGAGCTGGCCGGTGCGGCCGCCGCCGAGGTGGTCGACCTCACCGCGGCGGCCCTGGCGGCGGCCGCCTTGTTGCCACCGCGCTGGGTGGCCGTCGGAACGGGCCGGGCCGACGAGGTCTTGGGTCCCGGCTCCAGCGGCACCTTTGCGGGCTTCGGTGTTGACGTGCCCGTTCACCTGTCGCCGCACGCACGCCGGCCCGCCGAATTCCCGGTGTGCGCGCTGCTGGCCGGCTGGTTGCGCGGCCGGGCCAGGCCCGAAGCCAGCGTGCAGGTTCGCGTCTACCGCGCCGACCACGACGCCGACATCGCGGTGGCCCACGGCAGGCGACTGCGCGCGGAGATCGACCGGGCGCCCGATCCTGTCGGCGTGCTGGTGGTGGCCGACGGCGCCAACACCCTCACACGGGCCGCCCCCGGCGGCCATCACCCGGACGACGCCGATGCGCAACTGGCCCTGGACGACGCGCTGGCCAACGGCGACGCCGCCGCGCTGGCCCGGCTGCCGCCGCAGATCCTGGGGCGGGTCGCGTTCCAGGTGCTGGCCGGCCTGAGCGAGCCGGGGCCGCGGTCGGCCAAAGAGCTCTACCGGGGTGCGCCCTACGGTGTCGGCTACTTCGCCGGCGCCTGGCAACCATGAGGCCGCTCGCGATCATCGGGCCCACCGGTACGGGTAAGTCGCGTCTGGCGCTGGACGTCGCCGAGCGGCTCGGCGGGGAAATCGTGAACGCCGACGCGATGCAGCTATATCGCGGCATGGACATCGGCACCGCCAAGCTGCCCGTCGAGCGGCGCCGCGGCGTTCCCCATCATCAGCTCGACGTCCTGCACGTCACCGAGACCGCCACCGTCGCCCGCTATCAGCGGGCCGCCGCCGCGGACATCGAAGCGATCGCCGCCCGGGGCGCGGTGCCGGTGATCGTCGGCGGCTCGATGCTCTACGTCCAGTCCCTGCTGGACGACTGGTCGTTTCCGGCGACCGATCCCGCGGTGCGGGCCCGTTGGGAGCAGCGGCTCGCCGAGGTGGGGGTGGGCGAGCTGCACGCCGAGCTGGCCCGCCGGGACCCGGCCGCGGCCGCATCGATCCTGCCGACCGACGGCCGGCGCACGGTGCGCGCCCTGGAGGTTGTCGAGCTCACCGGGCAGCCGTTCGCCGCCTCGGCGCCGCGCATCGGTTCCCCGCGCTGGGACACGGTAATCGTCGGATTAGATTGCGACACAAGGCTTCTCGATGAAAGGTTGGCCCGCCGCACCAACACCATGTTCGACCAGGGGCTGGTCGACGAGGTCCGGGGCCTGCTGCGTGACGGCCTGCGCGACGGGGTCACCGCCTCGCGCGCCCTGGGCTACGCGCAGGTGCTGGCGGCGCTCGACGCCGGCGGCGGACCGGACCAACTGCGCGACGCGCGCGAGCAGACGTGCGTGGGCACCCGGCGCTATGTGCGACGGCAACGGTCGTGGTTTCGCCGGGATCACCGCGTGCATTGGCTCGACCCCGACCCCGCTCGCGTCGTCGACGACGCGTTGCGGGCGTGGCGGCACGTATCCTGATCTGGTGATCTTCGCCAAGGGCCACGGCACGCAGAACGACTTCGTGCTGCTGCCCGACCTCGACGCCGGGCTGGCGCTGACTGCCGCCCGGGTGGTCGCGGTATGCGACCGGCGCCGGGGGCTGGGCGCCGACGGGGTGCTGCGGATCACCACCGCGGGCGCCGCGGTGGCGGCCGGAGTGCTCCAGCGCCTGCCGGACGGTGTCGGCGCCGGCGACTGGTACATGGACTACCGCAACGCCGACGGGTCCGTCGCGCAGATGTGCGGCAACGGCGTGCGGGTGTTCGCACACTACCTGCGGGCCGCCGGCCTGGAATCCCGCGATGAGTTCGTCGTCGGGTCGCTGGCCGGCGCGCGACCGGTCACCCTGCATCACGCGGGCAACACCAACGCCGACGTCACCGTCGACATGGGCAAGGCCAACCGGCTGGGCAGTGGGGGGGAGGCCTTTGAAGCCGTAGTCGGCGGCAGGCGGTTCGCCGGCCTGGCGGTTGACGTGGGCAACCCGCACCTGGCCTGCGTCGACCCGCAGCTCGACGCCGAAGGCCTCGCGGCCCTGGATGTGGGAGCGCCGGTGCAGTTCGACCGCGCCCAGTTCCCGGACGGCGTCAACGTCGAAGTGCTCACGTCGCCGGTCTGGGGACCGGCCGGGAGCTCAGTCCGGATGCGGGTCCATGAGCGCGGGGTGGGAGAGACCCGCTCGTGCGGCACCGGAACGGTCGCGGCCGCCGTCGCCGCGCTGGCGGACGCCGGCGCCGATACCGGGACGCTGACCGTGCGGGTGCCCGGCGGTGACGTCGTCGTCACCGTCACCGACGCCACCAGCTACCTGCGCGGACCGTCGGTGCTGGTGGCCCGTGGCGAACTCAGCGAGGAATGGTGGGACGCACAAGGGCGTTAAATGAGGTGCGCTGCACCGATTTAGCGTGCACTATTGCTAATTGCCTATGACGAATCCCGAAACCCCCTTTCACAGTCAGCCGGATTTGGAGCCCAGTGCGGGCGAACTCGCCCTCGAAGACCGATCAGCGCTGCGCCGGGTCGCCGGGCTGTCCACCGAACTCGCCGACGTTTCCGAGGTCGAGTACCGCCAGCTGCGACTCGAACGCGTGGTGTTGGTAGGGGTGTGGACCGAAGGCAGCGCCGCCGACAACCAGGCCAGCATGGCCGAGCTGGCGGCCCTGGCCGAAACCGCCGGCTCGCAGGTGCTTGAGGGCCTGATCCAGCGCCGCGACCGGCCCGACCCGTCGACCTACATCGGTTCGGGCAAGGCGGCCGAACTGCGCGAGGTGGTCCTGGCAACCGGCGCCGACACCGTCATCTGCGACGGCGAACTGTCCCCGGCGCAGCTGACCGCGCTGGAAAAGGCCGTGAAGGTCAAGGTCATCGACCGCACCGCGCTGATCCTGGACATCTTCGCCCAGCACGCCACCAGCCGGGAGGGCAAGGCCCAGGTGTCGCTGGCCCAGATGGAGTACATGCTGCCCCGGCTGCGCGGCTGGGGTGAGTCGATGTCACGGCAGGCCGGCGGCCGCGCCGGCGGCAGCGGCGGAGGAGTGGGCCTGCGCGGTCCGGGTGAGACCAAGATCGAGACCGACCGGCGTCGCATCCGCGAACGGATGTCCAAGCTGCGCCGCGAGATCAAGGACATGAAGCAGGCCCGCGACACCCAGCGCAGCCGCCGGCTGCACAGCGACATCCCGTCGATCGCCATCGTCGGCTACACCAACGCCGGGAAGTCCAGCCTGCTCAACGCGCTGACCGGGGCCGGGGTGCTGGTGCAGGACGCGCTGTTCGCCACCCTCGAACCCACCACCCGGCGCGCGGAATTCTCGGACGGCCGGCCGGTGGTGCTCACCGACACCGTCGGCTTCGTGCGGCACCTGCCCACCCAGCTGGTCGAGGCGTTCCGCTCCACGCTGGAAGAAGTCGTCGACGCCGATCTGCTGGTGCACGTGGTCGACGGCTCCGATGTCAACCCGCTGGCCCAGATCAACGCGGTCCGCCAGGTGATCTCCGAAGTGATCGCCGACCATAACGGCGACCCGCCCGCCGAGCTGCTGGTGGTCAACAAGGTGGACGCCGCGAGCGATCTGACGCTGGCCAAGCTTCGGCATGGGCTGCCCGGGGCGGTGTTCGTGTCCGCGCGCACCGGCGAGGGCATCGACGCGTTGCGGCGGCGGATGACCGAGCTCGCCGCCCCCACCGACACCGCCGTGGATGTGGTGATCCCGTACGACCGGGGTGACCTGGTGGCCCGCCTGCACGCCGGCGGGCGCGTCCAGCAGGAGGAGCACAACGCCGACGGCACCCGCATCCGGGCCCGCGTGCCCGTGGCGCTGGCCGCCAGCCTGCGCGAGTTCTCCACCCACTGAGCGCGTTGGTGCCGCACCGAAACTGAAACCACGCGGGCCCTGCGCAGACCCCACCGACTGCCGACCAACCGTCTGGTTGGTATATCTTGGGCGGCAGAGTCCCCATTCGCCGGAGGTCAGCGGAGGTTATCCATGGGCAGTGCCATCAAGTACGAGCGCACTCTTTTCGAGCCCGAGCACGAATTGTTCCGCGAGTCCTACCGCGGCTTCCTCGATCGCCACGTGGCGCCCTACCACGACGAATGGGAGAAGGCGAAGATCGTCGACCGCGGCGTGTGGCTCGAGGCCGGCAAGCAGGGCTTCTTGGGCATGGCGGTGCCCGAAGAGTACGGCGGCGGCGGCAACCCCGACTTCCGCTACAACATGATCATCACCGAGGAGACCACCGCCGGGCGCTACAGCGGCATCGGTTTCGGCTTGCACAACGACATCGTGGCGCCCTACCTGCTGGCGCTGGCCACCGAAGAGCAAAGGCAGCGCTGGTTGCCCAAGTTCTGCACCGGGGAGCTGATCACCGCGATCGCGATGACCGAGCCGGGAACCGGCAGCGACCTGCAGGGCATCAAGACCCGCGCGGTCAAGCAGGGCGATCACTACGTGCTCAACGGGTCAAAGACCTTTATCACCAACGGAATCAATTCCGACCTGGTGATCGTGGTGGCGCAGACCGACCCCGGCAAGGGCGCGCAAGGCTTTTCGCTACTGGTTGTCGAACGCGGCATGGAGGGTTTCGAGCGCGGCCGCCACTTGGACAAGATCGGGCTGGACGCCCAGGACACGGCCGAGCTGTCGTTCACCGACGTCAAGGTGCCGGCCGAAAACCTGCTCGGCGAGGAGGGCATGGGATTCATCTACCTCATGCGGAACCTGCCGCAGGAACGGATCGGGATCGCCATCATGGCCGCCGCGGCGATGGAGCAGGTGCTGGAACAGACGCTGCAATACACCAAGGAGCGCAAGGCTTTTGGCAAGCCGATCGGCAGCTTCCAGAACAGCCGTTTCGTGCTCGCCGAGCTGGCCACCGAGGCCACCATGGTGCGCATCATGGTCGACGAGTTCGTCCGGTTGCACCTCGACCACAAGCTGACGGCCGAGCAGGCCGCAATGGCCAAGTGGTATTCCACCGAGAAGCAGGTGTACCTGATCGACCGCTGCCTGCAACTGCACGGCGGATACGGCTACATGCGCGAATATCCCGTCGCCCGAGCCTATCTCGACGCCCGGGTGCAGACGATCTACGGAGGCACGACCGAGATCATGAAGGAGATCATCGGCCGCAGCCTCGGCGTCTAGCAATCTTGTTGCCGCGCAAGGACTGAGGCATATCCGCCCGGGTGGCCCGATAATGAATGGCCCAATTGGTCTATTGGCCGTGTAGATTGACGACCAGCTAACCGCTTCGCGTACCGTCGGCACATGCGTTTCTCGTATATCGACTGCGCAGTCACACATCGCCAAGCGGGCGATCATAGCGCCGGTAAGCGCGGTTGTTCGCGGTACGGGCATGGTCCGGCATCATTTCGACATCGGCGCGGTCTCCGTTTCCGCAATTTTCGTAATTTGACTTCGCATTTATGGTCGGCAAGGGCAAAGTTATGCGAGCCCGGCGATAATGCGGTTCGTAACGGGGTTACTTCCACGCGGTGGGGGTATGGCCCGCTCGCAGGGTCTGCAGGTGCTTGCATGGCCAGGGATAGGGGCCTATCCGTCGGCTGGGAGGCTTGGTGAACGGGCAGAGAGGTCGAATGCGCAAGCTGATCGGGCGCGCGCTGGTCGGCATGGCGACCACGGTGCTGGCGGCCGCATTGCTGGCGCCCACCGCTTCCGCATCCCCGATAGGCGACGCCGAGGCCGCCATGATGGCCGCCTGGGATAAGGCCGGCGGCGACACCTCACCGCTTGGCGCCCGAAAGGGCGACGTGTACCCCGCCGGCGACGGGTTCGCGCTGGACTTCGACGGCGGCAAGATGTTCTACACCACGGACACCGGCGCCAAGTTCGTCTACGGGCCGATCCTGGACAAATACGAGTCGCTGGGCGGTCCGGCCGGCAGCGATCTGGGGTTCCCCACCATCAACGAGGTCCCCGGCCTGGCCGGACCCGACAGCCGAGTGGCCACCTTCTCGGCCAGCGACAAGCCCGTGATCTTCTGGACTTCCGACCACGGCCCGTTCGTGGTGCGCGGCGGGCTGAACGCCGCGTGGGACAAGCTCGGCAGCTCGGGCGGCGTTCTCGGAGCTCCGGTCGGGGACGAAACCTACGACGGTGAGGTCACTTCCCAGAAGTTCAGCGGCGGCGAGATCTCCTGGAACAGGAAAACCAAGGAGTTCGCCACCAACCCGGCGGCACTGGCCGACCAACTGAAGGGCCTGCAGGTCGCCATCGATCCGACCGCGGCCATCAACATGGCCTGGCGCGCGGCCGGCGGCGCCGGTGGCCCGCTGGGCGCCAAGCAGGGTGGGTCGTATTCCATCGGCGGTGATGGAGTCGCCCAGAACTTCGCCGGCGGCAAGGTGTTCTTCAGCCCGGCCACCGGCGCGAACGCCCTCGAGACCGACATCCTCGCCAAGTACGAGTCGCTGGGCGGGCCGGCCGGCAGCGACCTCGGTTTCCCCACCGCCAACGAGTCCGACGGCGGTATCGGGCCGTCCAGCCGGATCGCCACGTTCGCCGCGGCCGACAAGCCGGTGATCTTCTGGTCCTCCGACCACGGCGCGTTCGTCGTGCGGGGCGCGATGAAGGCCGCGTGGGACAAGCTCCGCGGTCCCAGTGGCAAGCTCGGCGCCCCGGTCGGCGATCAGGCCGTGGACGGCGACGTGATTTCGCAGCAGTTCACCGGCGGCAAGGTCGCGTGGAACCGGGCGAAGAACTCCTTCAGCACCGACCCCTCGAACCTGGCTCCCTTGCTGTCCGGCCTGCAGGTGTCCGGTCAGAACCAGCCGAGCACCGCGGCGATGCCCTCGCACGCCAAAAAGTTCACCTGGCAATGGTGGTGGCTGCTCGCCGCGATCCCGGTGCTGGTGCTGGTCCTGCTGGCGGTGTTGCTGGCCGTCGTGTGGCGCCGGCGCCGCGCGCGCCGGGGCGCCCCCGCCTACGAGCCCGAGCGGGACCTGGTTGCCGCCGGCTACGAGGGCCCGGCTGAGGGGCACTGGATGCACGACGACGCCGATCTCGCCAGCGACCACTTCCCGCCCGGCGACCTACCACCGGAACATCAGCCGCCGGACGATGCCGGGCCGGCGCCGCGCGTCAGTTGGACCCGCGCAGCCGAGGCCGAGGAGGCCTCGGGTCGTTTCGAGGCCGGGGCGACCGAGGAAGACGAAGATCCCGACGCGGTGGACACCGATTCCATCCCCCTCGTCTCGGAGGCCGCCATGGCGGGGGCCGGCTACGGGTATGTCCCCGACGCGGCGGATGTCCCCGGCGCGGGGGATGTCCCCGAGGCGGGGGCCTATCCGGAGGCCGGATACCCCGAGGTCCCCGGGGAGGAGTCCACCTACCTGGAGGTCGCGGACGCCGGCTACGAGGACGCCGAATATGCCGACACCGAGTATGTGACCGGCTATGAGGACGCCGAGTATGCGGAGGCCGGGTATCCCGACGTCGCCGTTCCGCGCACCCCTCCGGAGGCGGCCTACGTTGGCGACGTGCCGGTTGCCGGGGAACCGGATGGCGAGTATCCGGATGTCGCGATTCCGCTTGCCGCGCCCGACGTCGTCCCTCCGGAGGCCGGGGACGCCCCGCCCGCCGACGCCGTCGTTCCGGACGGCCCCGAGGGCGCGGAGCCCCGGGCCGGGCGCCATGCGGCCATGGACGAGCAAGACCCTTCGGAATTGGCCCCCGACGGGGCCAACGCCGCGCCGGTTCCCGGTGGGCGCCCGACGATCCACCTGCCGCTGGACGATCCGTACCAGGTGCCCGACGGATATCCGATCAAGGCCAGTGCCCGCTTCGGGCTGTACTACACCCCGGGCAGCGAGCTCTACCATGACACGCTGGCCGAAATCTGGTTGGCCAGTGAGGAAGTCGCGCAGGCCAACGGCTTCATCAAGGCCGACTGAGCCGGCCGCTCCAGCGGAACCCCGCCGAGCGCTAGCTAGACCTTGCGGATCACCGTGACGACCTTGCCGAGCACGGTCGCGTCGTTGCCCGGTATGGGATCGAACGCCGGGTTGTGCGGCATCAGCCACACCTGACCGCCGGCGCGCTTGAACGTTTTGACGGTGGCCTCGCCGTCGATCATGGCGGCGACGATGTCGCCGTTGTCGGCGACGTGCTGCTGCCGCACCACCACCCAGTCGCCGTCGCATATCGCGGCCTCGACCATCGAGTCGCCCACGACCTTGAGCAGGAACAGCGTGCCCTCGCCGACCAGCTCACGGGGCAGCGGGAAGACGTCTTCGACGGCCTCTTCGGCGAGGATCGGTCCACCGGCGGCGATGCGCCCGAGGACCGGGACGTAGGTGGGTTCCGGCAGCGCGTCGGAACCGGCGACTTCGGTGACCGGCGCCGCCCTCGTGTGATCCTCGCTGCCGCGGACGTCCACGGCCCGGGGGCGGTTCGGGTCGCGGCGCAGGAACCCCTTGCGCTCCAGCGTGCGCAGCTGGTGAGCCACCGAAGACGTCGACGTCAGGCCGACGGCGTCGCCGATTTCCCTGATGCTCGGCGGGTAACCGCGGCTGGTGACCGACTCGCGGATGACGTTCAGGATGGTGCGCTGCCGTTCGGTCAGCGATGAATCAACGGAATGCAACCGGCCTTCTGAGCCCGCGGACGAGCTGGTTGATGGGGTGTCGTTGCTGTCGCTCATGCAGTGAATGTAGCGGCACCGCGGCAAAGAATCAAACATGTGTTCGACTGGCGTGTCGCGACGGCGGGACCGGGGCCCGAGGGCCCTTCAAATGACTCCGAATAACAAGCGTATAACTTTCGCGGCGATCGGGTATTTGAAGCCCATGTCCGCCATGTCAGAGGTCCGCGCCCACGAACTTGTCGGTGGCGTGGTCTAGCGTTTTGCTCGCTCGACACGCTTCGCTCAAACGTTCGGCCATCGAACACACGAGCGACTATAGTCGAACACACGAGCGAGAACTACTTGACCGGAGGAACGCAGATGACAATCACATACACGGTCTCCCCGCGTACCAGCAGCGTTCGGCGCCCGGTCAACGGACCGGTGCAGGGGCTTCGCGCCGGCCGGGACGGGTCGGCCCGCTCCCGCCGGCCCGGCCCATCCAGGCCGGCGGGAGCGCCACCGCGTTACTACGGCACCGGCGTCGCGATGTCCGTCGCCCCCCATCGCAGGCGTCCCGTCACCTTGGTGACGACGCTGGGGCTGGCGCTGGCCGCCGGAATCGTCACCCTGTGGCTGGGTCTGGTCGCCAACATCGGACAGGCAGTCAACGGCGACTTGGCGGGATCGGCCGCACAGGTGCCCGATCGGCTGGCCGTCGTGCGGGTTGAACCCGGTGAGTCCCTGCAGGATGTCGCTCACCGGGTGGCGCCGGACGCCCCGGCTCGCCAGGTTGCCGATCGCATTCGCGAACTCAACGACCTGAACTCCCCGGCGGTGGCCGCGGGCCAGACGCTGATCGCGCCGGTCGGCTGACCCGGCGAATCGCGAAAAGCTCGCCCTGCCAAGGCTCCTCGGCTCCTACCGAGGTGAGCATGCGCACGCCGGGGCGGTGTTGGCCCGGCGGGGGAGAGCACAGGTACGCTCGGAGTGTTCTGCGGACCCGCAGGTGAGCACGGCGAAGGAGCGGTCATGCACTGTCCGTTCTGCCGTCATCCCGATTCCCGGGTGATCGACTCACGGGAGACCGATGAAGGCCAGGCGATTCGGCGCCGCCGGTCCTGCCCCGAATGTGGACGGCGGTTCACCACCGTCGAAACGGCGGTGTTGGCCGTGGTCAAACGCAGCGGTGTCACCGAGCCCTTCAGCAGGGAGAAGGTCGTCAGCGGCGTGCGTCGGGCCTGCCAGGGCCGACAGGTCGACGACGACGCGCTGAATCTGCTTGCCCAGCAAGTGGAAGACACCGTGCGCGCCGCGGGGTCGCCCGAGGTCCCCAGCCACGAGGTGGGCCTGGCCATCCTGGGCCCGCTGCGCGACCTCGACGAGGTGGCTTACCTGCGCTTCGCCTCGGTGTATCGGTCGTTTTCGTCCGCCGAGGACTTCGAGCGCGAGATCGAGGCGCTGCGCGCGCACCGCAACGCACCGACGGATCCGGAGCCGGCCACTCGTTAGGCTGACGTCCATGCCGCCTGACTTGCATCCCGATCTCGAGGCGCTGGCACCCCTGCTGGGGACGTGGGCCGGTCGGGGCACGGGTAAGTACCCGACGATTCCGCCCTTCGAATACTTCGAGGAAGTCGTCTTCTCCCACGTGGGCAAGCCGTTTCTGGCCTACGCGCAAAAGACCAAGGCGGCGACCGACGGCAAGCCCCTGCACGCCGAGACGGGATATCTTCGCGTGCCGCGGCCCGGCCACGTCGAGCTGGTCCTGGCCCACCCGAGCGGTATCACCGAAATCGACGTGGGCACCTATTCGGTGACCGGCGACCTCATCGAAGTCGAGCTGTCCACCAGTCCCGCCGGGGCGGTCGGCCGAGCGCCGAGCGCCAAAGAGGTGACCGCCCTTGGCCGTTCGCTGCGCATCGAGGGCGACGAGCTGTCCTATTCCGTGCAGATGGGCGCGGTGGGGCAGCCTTTGCAGGACCACCTCGCCGCTCTGTTGCGCCGGCAGGGCTGAGCCGTGTGTCAGTCGACCTGTCTGACACCGTCGTTGACGACACGCCCGCCCACCCCGACCCAGCCCTCGGGATTCCACGTGGTTTCGATGACCGAGCCCTTGCCCTGGGTGATGCGCAGGTCGCGGCTGAGGTAGTCGGTGATCCGCATCGCCGCCGAGCCGGTCGCCTCGTCTTCCTGCACACCGAGGTTCGCGGCGAACATCCGGGCGCGCAGCGACCCGGCGGGCCGGTCGGCCCAGGCCCATAGGTAGTGCGCGGTGTCGTCGGGAAAGTCGGCCGGGTCGGCGGCGAGAAGGTCGTCGGCCGAATCGAATTCGTGGATGGCCACTTCCGGTGCCCATTCCGAGCGGGCGCTGACGCCCGTCACGTCGCCCTGATGACTCACCTGCACGAGGCCGGCCGGCACCTGCAGGGTTTTGATCGGCCAACCGTTCTCGCGCAGCCACCACGACGCGCCGACGGTCGGGTGCCCGGCGAACGGAAGTTCGGTGCGAGGGGTGTAGATCCTCGCGTGCGCGGTGGCCGAGCCGGCGGCCGGAAGATCGATGAATACCGTTTCGCTGTAGCCCAATTGGGTCGCCAGCCGCTGCCGGTCCGGCGGTGCGACCCGGCCGGCATCGACCACACCGAGCGGATTACCGAAATTCCCGTCCGGATCGGTGAACACGCGCAGCACCGTCACGTCGATACCCATGGCCCGACTGTACGGGCCGGCCCGGATGAACCGGTCAGGTGGCGCTGCGCTCGTCGGAGCCCATGGCGTTCAGGACCGCGACGCGGGTGTCCGCCGGGCCCGTGACCGTCTTCTCGCCGCCCCCGGTCCGGAGCAACTCGCGCAGGGCGGCCTGATTGTATTCGGCGGGTTCGGTGCTGTCGATGAAGCGCTGCACGACGTCGATGAAGCGGGCCGGGTCGTCGTGGAACGGGAAGTGGCCCGAGCCCTCGAAGATCTCGAGGCGGGAGCCGGGCATCGCGGCGTGCGCCATCCAGGCGTGACGGACGGGGACCACCACATCCTTGGTGCCCCAGACGATCTGCACCGGGATGGCCTCGGTCAAATAACATCGGTCCAGCATCGTCACGATCTGCCCGCGCCAGTCCACCACCGCCCGCAGGGTGCGGCTGAACGCCGCCGAGGCCGTCGGCTCCGGCAGATCATCGAGGATGCGCAGCACGTTGGGCAGATCGTGGCCCAGCCCGGTCGATCCGATCGCCAGCCCCGCCAACTTCCCCGCGAGCTGCACCGCCGGCAGCACGAGGGGCAACCGCAGCAGCGCCAGCGCCTCGCTGCCCATCGGCAACGAGGCCAGCCGGAAGACGACGTTGACGTCCTTGGTGACACCGCCCGCGGCGACCAGGATCAGCCGGTCGACCAAATGCGGGAACTGGTAGGCGAATTGCATGGCCACCCCGCCGCCCAGCGAATGGCCGATGATCGTCACCCGCTCGATGTCGAGCACGGACAGCAGGTCACGCATCCCGTTCGCATAGGCGGCCGCCGAGTAGTCGGCGCGCGGTTTGTCGGATTTCCCGTGACCCAGCAGGTCGGGGGCGATGACCGTGAATCGCTGTGCGAGCTTGGCCTGCACGGCGTTCCAGGTGGTCGAGTTGTCACCGATGCCGTGGAGCAGCAAAATCGCCGGCCCGGAGCCGGCGATGCGGTAGGCCCGCTTGTAGCCGTGAATGGTGCGGAACTCGAGCGAGGGTGCGGTGACTTCGCGCACCGGGCGAAGATTGCTCTTGCGCTTCCGCTCGGTCATCTCCACCAACCTTGGTGTCGGCCCGGGCTATGGGCGTCTTGAAACGTCACGCCTGGTCGTCGTCGTCGATCTTCTTCTCGGCCTGCTGGGCAAGGAATCGCTCGAACTCTGCGCCAAGCTCGTCGCCGCTAGGCAGGTCCCCGTCGCGAGTTAGTAACGACCTGTTCTCCTGAGCGTCGATGAACGCATCGTACTGGCGCTCGAGCGCAGCCACCACTTGAGCCACCTCCGCGCTCGCCTGGACCTGCTCATCGATCTTGGCCCGGATCTCCGCCGCGGCTTCGGTCAGCGCCGACAGCGGCAGCTCCAGCGATCCGCTCTTGGCGACCTGCTCGAGCAGCGCCTGCGCGGCGGCGGGGTAGTCGGTCTGCGTCAGGTAGTGCGGGACGTGCACCGTGAAGCCGACGACCTCGTGACCGTGCTGGGCCATCCGGTATTCCAGCAGGTTGGACGCGCTGCCGGGGACCTGGATCTCCGAGATCCAGGGCTGGAAGTCGGCGATCAGTTCCTTGTCGTTGGAATGCGCGGTCAGCGTGATCGGCCGCGTGTGCGGGACCGCCATCGGAACGGTGCCCAGGCCGATAGTCCGCCGCACATCCAGCCGCTCGGCCAGCAGGCGCACCGCGGTGATGAAACGCTCCCACTTCAGGTCGGGCTCCATCCCGGCCAGCAGGAGAAACGGGGTGCCGACGCTGTCGCGCAGGGTGTACAGGCTCAGCTCCGGATCGTCGTAGTGGGTGAAGTGATCGGTCTTGAACGTCATCAACGGCCGCCGCGAGCGGTAATCCAGCAATTCGTCGATCGCGAACGACGCGACCAGCTCGGTGTCCAGTGCTGCCTTCAGATGGGTGGCGGCCAGCCGGATCGCGTGGCCGGCGTCGGAGAAGCCCTCCAAGGCGTGCACCAAAACCGGGCCGCGGCCGTCGGCCGTCGACAACTGGGGTGCAGGGAACTCCAGCTCGTACATGCCGGACTGTCCTGGCTGGTCGAATTCGTCGTCTGGGTTTTGAGCGTGGGCCATCGGGGTTTCCTCCTTTCGGGGGTTGCTCCAGGGTGCCCTGGCCAGTGTCCCCCGAATCACCGGGCACCAATAATGAAACAGCTAACTCCGTGCAGTTTTCATCTTGGAAACGCGCTAACGCGCGAACGTAATCCGCATGTCGGCCAGCAAACGCGCCGGCGCGCGGCGTGGGGCCGTGGTCTGCTGCTGAGGCCGTGGTCAGGCATGATGTACACCAAATGCGCATACCGATGCTGTTGCTGAGCTCGGGGGTCGGCCTGGCGACGTTGCTGACGTCGTGCACCCGGCCCGCCGACGATGCCGCGCGCCCTATCGTGTCCGCTCCCGTGGCCACGGGGCCGCTGGTCCAGCGGCTCAGCCAGCCCCAACAGAAGGCGGTCGCGGGCCCGGTGGACCCCGACAGGCGCGTCGGCGCGATCTTCATCAACGATGGCCCCCTGCACGTCTGCACGGGTTCCGTAATTCATTCGGCGGGCGGCAACCTGGTGATCACCGCCGCGCACTGCCTGGCCGGAGCCGCCAAGCTGATCTTCGTCCCGGGGTTCGCCGGTGATGCCGCGCCCGCCCCCGCCGATATGTGGAAGGCCGACGCGGTCTACCTCGATCCGCGCTGGACCGCCGGCAAGGATCCGCACGCGGACTACGCGATCGCACGGGTCAGCAACGACGCCGGTGTTTCGGTCGAGTCACACGTCGGCCTGGCGCTGACCCTGGGCGCCGCACCCCCTCCGGGCAGCCACATCACGGTCGTGGGCTACCCGGCCGGCGTCGGTGGCTCGCCCATCGGCTGCCAGGCCAGCACCTCGGTCAACGACGCCGGTTTTCCGTTGATCCCCTGCGAGGGCCTGGTGGACGGCACCAGCGGCGCGCCCTGGGTCAGCGGTACCACTCTCACCGGGCTGATCGGGGGCTTCGAGCGCGGCGGGTGCGCCGCGAACGTGTCGTACTCGGCGCCGTTCGACGCCCAAACCGCGCAATTGCTGGCCCGCGCGGAGGCCGGCGGTCCCGGCGACCCGGTGCCCAACGACCTCGACGACAGCTGCTGATCAGCGGCGGAACTGGCTGAGAGCCCGCATCTTGTTCGTCACGTCCAGCGCGGCCACCTTGTAGGCCTCGGAGAACGTCGGGTAGTTGAACACCGCGTCGACCAGGTAGTCGACGGTGCCGCCGCACCCCATCACAGCCTGCCCGATGTGCACCATCTCGGTGGCGCTGGTGCCGAAGATGTGCACGCCGAGCAGCGTGCGATCGTCGGTGGACACCAGCAGCTTGAGCATGCCGTAGGAGTCGCCGGCGATCTGGCCGCGGGCCAGTTCCCGATACCGTGACACCCCCACCTCGTAGGGGATGGAGTTCTTGGTCAGCTCCACCTCGGTGGAACCGACATAGGACACCTCCGGAATCGAGTAGATGCCGATCGGTTGCAGCGCGGTCATACCATCGCATGGCTCACCGAATGCGTGGTATGCCGCCAGTCGCCCCTGATCCATCGACGTCGCGGCCAGCGCCGGGAAGCCGATGACGTCGCCGACGGCGTAGATGTGGTCGACCTTGGTCTGGAACCGGTCGTCGACGAAGATCCGTCCGCGGTGATCGGTCTCCAAGCCCGCGTTGTCCAGATCTAGATGCTCGGTTTGCCCTTCCCTCCCAGCGGAGTACATCACCGTCCCGGCAGGTATCTGCTTCCCGCTGGCCAGGGTGGTGACGGTGCCCGAGGCGCCAACGTCCACGGCGGTTACTTCCTCGCCGAACCGGAAGGTGACCGCCAGATCGCGCAGGTGGAATTTCAGCGCTTCGACGATCTCCGGGTCGCAGAAGTCCAGCATGTTGTCCCGCTTTTCCACCACGGTCACCTTGGTGCCCAGCGCGGCGAACATCGAGGCGTACTCGATCCCGATCACCCCGGCGCCAACCACGACCATCGAGGCCGGGAGCGACTTGAGATCGAGGATCCCGTCGGAGTCGAGCACCCTATCTTCGTCGAACTCGACCCCGGACGGCCGCACCGGCTTGGTGCCGGTAGCGATGACGATGAAGTCGCCGCTGACCGTGATTCGCTCGGCCTGGGCGTCTTCCTCGACCATGACGGTGTGTGGGTCGACGAAGCGGGCGTGACCCACGATCAGGTCGATCCGGTTGCGCATCAACTGCGAGCGCACCACGTCGACCTGCTTGCCGATCACGTGCTGGGTTCGCGCCAGCAGGTCGGCCGGGGTGATCTTGTCCTTGACGCGGTAGCTCGCGCCGTAGAGCTCGCGCTGGCTCATGCCGGTGAGATAGACCACCGCCTCGCGCAACGTCTTTGACGGGATCGTTCCGGTGTTGACGCAGACCCCGCCGAGCATTTTGCCGCGTTCGACGATCGCAACGGACTTGCCCAGCTTGGCTGCGGCGATAGCGGCCTTCTGCCCGCCCGGCCCCGAACCGATTACGACGATGTCGTACTCACGCATCGAACTCATGAGATAGACCATAGAGCCCACAGTCCAGACTTTCTCCACAGACGAGCCGCTCGATCCTGTTGCGCGGGCACGGCCTGACGGTGCCAGCCGTCAGCGTTGGTGCCCATGACGACGCATCAACCCGATTTCAAGCTCAATCGTCCCGGAGCGCTGATCGCGGCGCTGCCGGCCGTTCTCGGCTTCGTTCCGGAGAATTCATTGGTGTTGGTGTCGCTCGAACACGGTGAACTGGGGTCGGTGATGCGGGTCGACCTCTGTCAGGAGCTCGTCGACCGGGTTGGGCACCTCGCCGAAATCGCCGCCGCCGCCGAGCCGGAGGCCGCGATCGCGGTGATCGTCGACGCCGACGGCGCGCACTGTCCGGGCTGCAACGACCAACACCGGCAACTGTGCGAGGAGCTCACAGAGGCGTTGTCGCAGCACGGAATTCAATTGTGGGCCGCGCACGTGGTGGATCGGGTGGCCCGCGGCGGGCACTGGCATTGCGTGGACGGCTGCGGTTCCGGCGGCTCGGTCGACGATCCGTCGGCGTCGCCGTTGGCCGCGGCGGCGGTGCTCGACGGCAGGCGGCTCTACCCCCGGCGCGCCGACCTGCAGGCGGTCATCGCGGTCGACGACCCGGCGCGCAGCGCCGAATTGGCCGATGCGGTCCGGCGGCAGGCGGCGCAGCGGGAGGCGGCCCAGCGCGCCGATCCGACGGGGTGCCGGCGCCGCGACGTGCAAAACTCGATGGCCGCCGCCTCCCGCGTCGCCGGCGGCGAAACCCTGTCCGCGGCCGAGCTTGCGGTCTTGGGCTGCGCGCTGAGCGATGTGCAGGTGCGCGACACGCTGTATGCCCTCGCGGTCGGCGAGAGGGCGGGCGAAGCCGAGTCGCTGTGGGCGCAGCTGGCGCGCACCCTGCCCCCACCTTGGCGGGTCGAGGCCCTGGTGTTGCTCGCGTTCAACGCCTACGCCCGCGGCGACGGCCCGCTCGCCGGCGTGTCGCTGGAGGCCGCGCTGCGTTGCTGCCCCGGCCATCGGATGGCGGGCATGCTGGACCAGGCGTTGCAGTCCGGCGTGAAGCCCGATGACATCCGGGAACTGGCGGTCACCGGCTACCGGCTGGCCAAGCGGTTGGGGGTGCGGTTGCCGCCGCGACGCGCGTTCGGGCGCCGGGCGGGGTAGTGGCGATCGCGAGCGCGGCGAAGCCGGGCGAAGCGGGTCGTCACCATCTGTCGTAGTGGCGATCGCGAGCGCGGCGAAGCCGGGCGAAGCGGGTCGTCACCATCCGAATGGGTTCAGACCTTCTCGACCTTGACGGCGTGGGCCATCTCGTGCGGCAGGGTGACATTCTCGTGGCCCGGAATGAGGATGGTGACCCCACCGCCGGCCGGGCTGGTCTCGACGGTCACCCGTGCGTTGGGAACGACGCCGGCGTCCTTGAGGCGGGTGATCAGATCGATGTCGCCCTGGACGTGTTCGGTGAGCTGGCGGACGACCACCGCCACCGGCGATCCGGCGGGCAGCTCGGTCAACCGGACGAGATTCGCGTCGTCGCCGCCGGATTTCGGGCCCACGCCGAGGTCCAAAAGACCCGGGATCGGGTTGCCGAAGGGGGAGGTGGTCGGGTTGTTGAGCACCTTCAACAGCCGCCGTTCGACGTCCTCGCTCATCACGTGCTCCCACCGGCATGCCTCGGCGTGCACTTCTTCCCAAGGCACTCCGATGACGTCGACGAGCAGTCGTTCGGCGAGGCGGTGCTTGCGCATCACGGCGATCGCCAGCTGTCGGCCCTTGTCGGTGAGCTCCAAATGGCGGTCGCCGGCGACGTGGAGCAATCCATCCCGCTCCATGCGGGACACGGTCTGACTGACGGTCGGACCGCTCTGTTCGAGGCGTTCGGCGATCCGGGCGCGCAGCGGCGTGACGCCCTCTTCTTCGAGGTCGTAGATGGTCCGCAGGTACATCTCGGTGGTATCAACCAGCTCGTTCATCCAGCACCCTCCGTTGACGCTGAGTCTACTTGGCCAGCTGCACGAATGGGTGTAACGCTGCCCAGGCAAGCAGTATGCCCGCCGCTGGCGCGGCGGGCATACCGTCTTGCTACCTGGCTCTAGTTGGGGGCCTCAGCTCGCATACGACCGCAGCCGATCGGCGCGGTCGCCGTTGCGCAGCTTGGACATCACGTCACGCTCTATCTGGCGGACCCGCTCGCGGGACAGCCCGAACAGCTTGCCGATCTGATCCAGCGTGCGCGGCTGGCCGTCGTCCAGGCCGAAGCGCAGCCGGATGACCTGGTGCTCGCGCTCGTCGAGAGTGGCCAGCACACTGCGGATGTCGGTGTGCAGCAGCTCGGCGATCACCGCGTTCTCCGCGGACATCGCCTCGGCGTCCTCGATGAAATCGCCCAGCGGAGCCTCTTCCTCGGAGCCGACGGGCATGTCCAGGCTCACCGGGTCGCGGCTGTGTTCGAGCAGGTCGTTGATCTTCTCGACCGGGATGCCGGATTCGGCGGCGAGTTCCTCGTCGCTGGCTTCGCGGCCGAGGTTCTGGTGCATCTCCCGCTTGATCCGCGCCAGCTTGTTGACCTGCTCAACCAAGTGGACCGGCAGCCGGATGGTGCGGCTCTGGTCGGCCATGCCGCGGGTGATGGCCTGGCGGATCCACCAGGTGGCGTAGGTCGAGAACTTGAATCCCTTTGTGTAGTCGAACTTCTCCATCGCGCGGATCAGGCCGAGGTTGCCCTCCTGGATGAGGTCCAGCAACGGCATCCCCCGACCCGTGTAGCGCTTGGCCAGCGAAACCACCAGGCGCAGATTCGCTTCCAGCAGGTGGCCGCGCGCCGCCTGGCCGTCGCGCGCGACGGCCTCTAGATCGCGTTTGCGGTTCTCGCCGAGGCGCTTACGAGTCTCCAGCAGATGCTCGGCATAGAGTCCGGCCTCGATCCGCTTGGCCAGCTCGACTTCGCCCGCCGCGTTGAGCAACGCCGTCTTACCGATGCCATTGAGATACACGCGCACCAGGTCCGCTGCGGGGCTTTGGGCATCCAGATCGCCGTCGATCCTGCTTGTGCTGGCATTCGCCATAGCGACCTCCCGTTCGGCTTTGCACTGTCATGACGTACAACGATGGATCCGCCCAGGGAGTTCCCACCCAGGCGCGATCTCACACGACTTGACGTGCAGAAATGTGCCGACGACCTGAGAATGTCCTGAGAAGTGCGACGCGCGGGCGCTTAGCCGGAACCGTCGTCGCGGGGGTCTCGGCCCCGCGGGTGGGTTTGCGGTTCTTGGGGTCGGCGGGGCTCGAGCGCCGGGTGCTCGGCCGTGGGGAACAGGGGAGTGCGCCGCCGCGACTGCTCGAACCGCCTCGGCTCGTCGGAGCGGCGCGGGGGCCGGTCGTTGGCGATCAGCACCGCCATCCACGGCAACGGCACGGAGGCTGCCACGATCAGCAATGAGATCAGACCGTTGTGCCAGGCGCCGTAAGCGAGTGCGGCCAGGATCAGCGCCGGAACCCGAAACGCCATCAGGGTCAGGTACTTACGCACCCGGGCGCGATGCTCCTCTTCATACGAGGGAGCGGCGGAGGTGATGAGGACCGGGCGGCTGGTGTCGTCGAAGCCGTCGAACCCTGGCTCTTCGCCGCGCTTCATACATCCACTGTCCCACAACTGATCGATTCCGGTACCGGCGAGTTAAGGGGCACAATGTGAGGCATGCAGACCCAGACGATCGAACGCACCGAGACCGACGAACGCGTCGACGACGGGACCGGCAGCGATACCCCGAAATACTTCCACTACGTCAAGAAGGACAAGATCGCCGAGAGCGCGGTCATAGGCAACCACGTGGTGGCGCTGTGCGGTGAGGTGTTTCCCGTCACCCGGGCGGCCAAGCCCGGCTCCCCGGTCTGCCCCGACTGCAAGCGGATCTACCAGCAGCTCAAGAAGGGCTGATCAGGCCGGCGGCTCGGCCGTCGCGATCTCGGTCGGCGTCGTGGGGGTAGGCGGCAAATCCGTCGCCCGCCTGAGGGCGTTTGAGCGCACCAGCACCCAGTTGCGCAGCCGATGGGCATGCGTCCTCGGCGCGGGGAATTCCTCCTGGATGGCGGCGTTGAGTTCGGCGCCGAGCATGATCGCGAAACCGCCGAAGAACGCGAACAACAGGAACGCGATCGGCGTGGACAGCGCGCCGTAGGTGTACCCGGTGCTGGTGATCCACCTCAGGTAGAACCGCAGGCCCAGGGTGGCGATCAGGAACACCGCCGTGGCCAGCGCGGCACCCAGCACGAGCCGATGGGTCGGCAGCGGCACCGGCAGCGTCACCCGGTACAGGAATGTGATCCCTACCGTCAGGCCGAGGATCAGCGCCGGGTAATAGCCGTAGCGCAGAACGTTTGCCAGGCCAACCGGGATGTGTTCGCTCACCGTGCGCGGGCCCACCACCATCACCGGCGCGGCCGCCACCACGAACACCAACATCACCACGTAGAGGAACAGCGCGAAGAGCCGCTGTCGCACCGGGTGGCGCAGCGGGGTCTGGTCATGCGCCTCCACCACGGCGTCGACGAACGACGAGATCGCCGACGACCCCGCCCACAGCGAGATCAGGAAACCCAGCGACACCACTTCACCGCGCGCGTTGGCGGTGATGTCGCGGATGGTCGGCTCGATGATCTCGTTGACGACGCTCGGCGAGAAAAAGCTATGGGCCGTCGAGATGATGCTTTTCTCGATCGCGGACAGCGTGTCCTTGCCGAACAGCGGCGCCACGTAGGCCAAGCTGCCCAAGATTCCCAACAACAGGGGCGGTGTGGACAGCGCCGACCAAAAACCCGCCTGGGCCGACTCGGAGAAAATCGAGTCGTCCCAGCTTTTCGCCAGGGTCCTCAGACTGATTCGCCAGACGTGGTGGCGGGACGGCCGTGCAGCAGCAGCGCTCATACCCATCCAGCATTACCGATGACCGCCCCCGCAGCCCACATTGCCGGGGGCGAGTTCGGCCGGACTAGCTTTCGCTGACCTCCAGCACGGCGTCGTGCTCGGTCAGCTTCGACTGGTGCTGGTTGGCGTGGTGCTGGCAGAAGAGAAGCTCAAGTCCGGAAGGCAGCTTGGCGCGGACTCGAGCCGCGGCACCGCAGCGATCGCAGCGGTCCGCCCTAGTGAGCTCGGGACTGGTCAGAGTTGCGTACATGGCTTCTCCGTTCTCGTTCATTCACTGTCTCAGACGTGTGGCGTTTTCGCCTTGTTCCCCGATCGTTGTCGGGTGTGTCGTTTCTCACGACTTTTCCCGGGCTTATTCGGGCGGCGCTTTAGGGTGAACGACTGTGACGTTTCCTCCCGACGTCCTGGTGCACCTGTGTGGGCTCGAGGAGTGGTCGCATGCCCGCGATCGGGGTGGGATTCAGCCCGACGCGCCCGGTCCGGACGCCCCGGCCGGGTTCATCCACCTATCGACCCCCGAGCAGGTACACCTGCCGGCCAACCGGCTCTACCGCGGCCGCTACGACCTGGTACTGCTGCACATCGACCCGGCGCTGCTGGGTTCGCCGCTGCGCTGGGAGCCCGGGGTGGCAACGGATCCGGAGTCCATGCTGTTCCCGCATTTGTACGGCCCGCTGCCGGCGCGCGCCGTGATCGGGGTCACCGCTTATCCGCCGGCACCGGATGGGACGTTCCCGCCGGTGGCATCGCCGGACTCCGGCGCCGAGCCGATGTAGGCGTCGGCCTCGATCTCCACCAGGAACTCGGGTGCGATCAGTGCCGAAACCTCGACCATGGTCGCCGCTGGGCGGATTTCGCCGAACGTCCGTGCGTGCACCGCCGCGACCTTACGCCAGCGTGAAATATCGGTCACGTAGATGCGGGTGCGCACCACGTCGGTGAGGGCGGCGCCCGCCTGCTGGAGCGCAATCTCGATGCGGCGCAGGGCGTCTCGCGTCTGGGCGGCGATATCACCGGTGGGTCGGGCGCCGGTTGTTCCGGCCACCGCCACGTGCGGGCCGACGCGCACCGCGCGCGAATAACCGACCGCCGACTCGAAGTCGGATCCGGACGAGACCATTTTGCGGTTGGCTGACATGCGATCACCGTACGATGGCGGCCCGCGGGGCGCAGTCCCGTGTCCGGATTTACCGCGATTCGGCTTGGCTGCGAACGGTTCTGGCGCGTGGGTCGTCGCCAACCGTCCCGAATGCTTTACGCACGTGGCCGCTGGTGGTAGGAGTGCTGTGTGGGCAAAACACCGGCACTCTTGCGCTCACGCGCTGTCGCCGTGCCTGCGGTGACAACCGCGGTGACCGGCTGCCATAACTCGGCACGAAGTTCGTCGCCGACCGTTTCGTTGAACCAAGAGGTCCGCGACGGGAAGTTCGCGTTTACGGTGACGCGGGTCAGCATGGGGACGCCAAACATCGGAATCCGCACCGCGCAAGGAACTTTCGTGGTCGACCGCGCATATTCTCCCGGCGCGGCCGTACAGGTGCTCGGAGTGCGCCGATGACGACGCGCGGAATTTCGCAGGGCGCTCTCCTTGCGCAGGAGGCGTGCTTCGCGCGGGCCTTCGCGGCCCGCGATCCGGCGGTCGCGCGGGACCTCTATCAGCCGGACGTGGTGTACGTGAGCCCGACGGTGCGCCTCTTCGATTGGCCGGCTCGAATCGACGGCGTCGAGCGCACGCTCGAGTTCATCACGCTGACCATTCAGGGCTGCATGGAAATCCGCTACGAGGCAGTGGATTACGCCATTACGCCCGGCGCGGACGTCGCGTTTGTGTTGGTGCGGTTCGACTGGACCCAGGGAGCCGAACGCCTGCGCTCGACCTACGTGGTTGTCTACCGCTACCTCGACGGCCGGATCGCCCGCCAGGAGCTGTACTACGACCCCAGCGGCGCGCTGGAGCGACTCGGGCCGGCCGCGTCGTGAATTCGCGTTGTGCCTGAACTGAAATCAACCGGCGACGGCCGGCATAACATTCCGCCATGATGCGCGTCGCGGTCGTAGGTGGTGGCGCTGCAGGCGTGCTCGCCGCGGTACATCTCCGCCGGAGCAAACCGGAAGCGCAGATCACGCTGATCGACGCGTCCGGTCATCCCGGCACCGGTGCGGCGTATGGCCGCGCCGCGCCCGGGCCGCAAGTGACCCGCGGTGCGGTGAACTGAGGCTGCCGCCCGGTCAGTCGAGGTAGTCGCGCACTAGGGACGGCTAAGCATTGTGCCTGACCTGCAAAGACGAGCTCACAGTCGAGCACTGTAATGCTAAATATCCTGGACTGAGCTAACTTCCTGAAACAGTCGAGAGAGGTTACGCGATGCCCGCCAATCCAACATATCCCGACGCCATGCCGGCCACGCTGAAAATCAATCCAGCATATCCGCGCGTGCCCCTCCCCGCCGGCGCCGTCCGCGTCGACGACTGGGAGCTCGGCCGCACCGGCGCGGACGGCATGCCGAATGTTTATCGCGGGTTCGCAGGGACGCGGCGGGTCGTCGGCTGCGACGAACGTGATCG
The DNA here is from genome assembly GCF_025965855.1 of Mycobacterium sp. GTDB lineage: Bacteria > Actinomycetota > Actinomycetes > Mycobacteriales > Mycobacteriaceae > Mycobacterium. Next base: position 24,493 of record NZ_JAOPWB010000083.1, read on the forward strand.
TGACATTGCGGTCGAGGTCACCGGTCTGCAACACGGGGACAGCAGCGTTGAGCGCACGGTCTCCGTGAGCGAGATCGACGGGCCGCCGCTGACACCGGCTACGGCCCGCGAGCTTGGCACCGCGCTCATCGCGGCCGCCGACGAAACCGACGAGATGGCCGGCTGCGACCAGATCGAGGCCGCCGATGATCCGGCGCTAACCGGGATTCCGTTATGCGATCTCATCGAAGAGGCGGTTAGGCGCCTCGGGTCACTCGACGAGGTCGCGCGCCAGGTCGGCGTGCCCAGGGACGAATTCGAGGCGTTCATGGGGGACGCCAAGACCGCCGACGCTACCTAAACCGCAGCCCAGACCCGGCGGGCCGCTGGCGCTCTTGCCACGTCTGTCTGAGCGGTGCCACGCTGGCAGCGTGATCGAGAAAAAGAGGAGCGAGCAAGACGCCATCGGTGACGTCGTCGAGCGGCTCACTCACAAGTACTCGGCCGTGCCGCCGTTGACGGTCGCCGACATCGTTCACAAAATGCACGCCAAGTTCGACGGGCGCCCGGTGCGCGATTTTGTGCCGCTGTTCGTCGAACGCAACGCAACATCAGAGCTGGCGAAGGTCGACGCCTAGGCCGCCGCCCGATTCAACGCACAACCCTCCTGCCTCTACCGTCGACGGCGTGTCACAGTCACAGCGGCTTGCCCTCGTGCTCGGGCTGAACCTTGCACTCGTCGCCGCACTAGTGATCGTTGGCGTGACCGCGCACTCGCTCGGGGTGCTTGCTGCCGGCGTCGACTACCTCGCTGACGCCGCCGCCATCGCGGTTTCACTGTTCGCTATCCAGCTAGCCCGCCGACCGGAACGCTCGGCCGGGCACGCGAATGCCACCAATATCGCCGCATTGGTCAACGCAGGCTGGTTGCTCGCTCTCAACGTCTGGATCGCGGTGGCTGCGACCAGACGTCTGGTGTCGGGTGTCCCAGAAGTGCACGGGCTGCCGGTGCTGATTGTTAGTGCCATCGCCGCTGTGGTGATGCTGGCCGGTGCACTCATCGTCGGCACAGACGTCGAGGACGCAGACGGTAAGGAAGACTTGAACATCAAAGCGGTGCTGCTAGACACAGCCGCCGATGCCGGCGCCGCCGGGGGAGTCGCGGTAACCGGCGCGATCATTTTCGTCACCGGCCGCTGGAGCTGGCTCGACCCCGCCGTCGCGCTAGTCATTGCCGTCGTAATCGGGTACAACTCCGGAGGATTGATCTGGCGTCTCTTCGGCGCGCTCGGAATCCGCACCCGATACACCTAGCGCGCGAGCTCGCCGCGGTGCTGATCGAGGACCACCGACGAGGCCGAGCAGATGGCGAGCTACGACCAAATCACGGTCGCATGTCCTAGAACACCGGGCGCCGACGTCGGCCCGTCATCCTTCGCGGTGGCGGGCCGATTGTTGCAGCAATCACGGTGCTCAAGACCGTGGTTGCAGGGGCCCATCGCGATTGGATAGCCCATCACCAGCGCGGCAGCCACCATTGCCAGCCGCCGTAATCACCGCCGCCCCAGTGGCGGTCACCGCCCCAGCCGCCGCGGTCACCGCCGCCCCAGCCGCGGTGGTCACCGCCGCTCCAACCGCCGTGGTCACCGCCGCCCCAGCCGCCGTGGCCACCGCCGTGACCCATCGGTGTGGTGACGATCCCGGCCGGCTGGGCCCAAGCGGGAGCGGCCACCGCCGTCGGTGCGGCGGCGATCGCTGCCGCGGCGGCTCCCGCCACCAACAGCGTTGTGATGTACTTCGGTCGAATCCGCATGGCAGCGCTCCTTCGATTGGCAGGCTGGCCGTGCTTGGCTAGCTTGCCTAACAATGGTCAACGCCGAGTGCGCTCGGATCCTTCCCTCAGATCCTCGACGACATCACCCGAAACGTGGGGTGGCGGGCCGACTGCTTGCCGGCGTGGCACTCCAAGCCGTCGCTACGGCGGAAGGTCATCGTCCCAATCGAGCGGATCATCGGACAGATCCTCTTGACGAGGTCGACTTCGTGCTCGAACTTGTCGAGCATCGCCCTGCGTGCGGGTTCGGTTCGGGCGGTTCGGTTCTCGGTGTTGGCCCACGATATGTAGGCACCAATGCGGCCGATTTGACTTCGAGTGTTTGATTCGGGCATGTGCAGCCAAGCTCCCCATCAGGAGCCTTGGCTCGCCGCCCGTCGAGATGATTGATGCGAACCGTTCCGAGCAAGCCCGGGGCACGTCGTAACGCCCACTATGGCGGTCGAACGCTCTTATCGGCTATTGGCCGTGCCGGGCCGGCAGTATCCACTTCCGCTTGCGCTCGCCGAGACGATCCAGCAGAAGACCGACCGGGACAGAGTATTTCGCGCCGCACTGGCACGAGACTGCCAAATCGTCCTGGTTACGCATCGCAATCTCTGGAATGACCAGTAAATCCGCTGGTCATAGCCATGACGGGGAAAGTCGCTCAGTCCAGGTAGTCGCGCAAGACCTGAGAACGGCTGGGATGCCGCAGTTTTGACATCGTCTTGGACTCGATCTGGCGTATGCGCTCGCGGGTTACGCCGTAAACCTGCCCGATCTCGTCCAGGGTGCGCGGCTGGCCGTCGGTGAGCCCGAAGCGCAGCCGTACAACGCCAGCTTCGCGCTCGGACAGCGTCTCCAGCACCGACTGCAGCTGGTCCTGTAGCAGGGTGAACGACACCGCGTCGACCGCCACCACCGCTTCGCTGTCCTCGATGAAGTCCCCGAGCTGGCTGTCGCCCTCGTCGCCGATGGTCTGGTCCAGCGAGATCGGCTCGCGCGCGTATTGCTGGATCTCGAGCACCTTTTCGGGTGTGATGTCCATTTCTTTGGCCAGCTCCTCGGGCGTGGGCTCGCGGCCCAGATCCTGAAGCAGCTCGCGCTGTATGCGGCCCAGCTTGTTGATCACCTCGACCATGTGGACCGGGATGCGGATGGTGCGGGCCTGATCGGCCATCGCCCGGGTGATGGCCTGGCGGATCCACCATGTGGCGTAGGTGGAGAACTTGTAGCCCTTTGTGTAGTCGAACTTCTCGACCGCGCGGATGAGGCCCAGGTTGCCTTCCTGGATGAGGTCGAGGAACGCCATTCCGCGGCCCGTGTAGCGCTTGGCCAGCGAAACCACCAGCCGCAGGTTCGCTTCCAGCAGATGGTTTTTCGCGCGGTCGCCGTCGCGGCAGATCCACATCATGTCGCGGCGCTGGGCGGCGGGCAGTTTGTCGCCGCGCTCGGCGTGCTCGGTCATCAGCTGCGTGGCGTACAGGCCGGCTTCGATCCGTTTCGCCAGCTCAACCTCTTCCTCCGCGTTGAGCAGCGCCACCTTGCCGATCTGCTTGAGATACGCGCGAACGGAGTCGGCGGACGCGGTAAGTTCGGCGTCCTTGCGGGCCTGGCGCAACGCCTCGGATTCGTCTTCGTCCCAGACGAAATCGCCTGAAGCCTTGTCCTTTTCGGAAGGCTCGGCGATTTCCTCCTCTGCGGCGGCGGGCTTGCCCTTCGCGGCGGGCACGGCTGCCGGTTCCTCCGCGCCGTCGTCGGCGACTGCCTCGATGTCGGCGTCGTCGCCGTCCGCGACCTCTACCTCCACGACCGCTTCCAGGTCATCGAGGTTGAGATCGTCGGCGTCGATGTCCAGGTCCTCGCCGGGCTCAACCTCGAGGTCCGGTTCGGCGTCGATATCCTCGACTTCCACCTGGGAGCCGTCGGCGTCGAGTACCTCCAGGCCCGCGTCGGTCTCGTCGCGGGCGGCTTTTGACGCCGCCTTCGCTCCGCGGGCGGACGGCGCCTTTGCGACGGCGCCCTTGGCCGAGGAGCGGGTTTTCTTCGGCGTGTCGCTGGGCGCTGCGTCCTCGTGTGCCGGCGTGGACTTGGTGGTCCGCGGCTCGGCCTTGGTGGGCCGTTTCGCCGGGGCGGCCCCATTGGCGGCCTTCGCCGGCGATCGCTTGGCGGGGGACGATGGAGACTTCGTGGCGGTGCGCTTCACCGGCTCATCGGTCGCCGGGCTTGCCTTGGTCGCTGCCACTTACACCCTTTCGGTCGGACGCACTTTCGGTGGGTTTGGGCATGGTCAACCGAAAGTGTCTGCTATGTCGAATATCGGCGTTGGAGATCAGCGTGAGTGCTCGCACGCTTTCAGTCGGACGGTCGCCGAATACCATTGTAACGACAGTGCGCGCTCCTACCGGCCTACCGGGCAAAATTCAGTGCGTCACATCCGAGGTCGCCGCCATCGCCGCGCCCACGATACCGGCGGTGTTTTGCAAGGCGGCGGGCACCACCGGGGTGCGATTTCCGAGCAGCGGCACCCATTTGTCGGCCTTGCGACTGATGCCGCCACCGGCGATGAACAAATCCGGCCAGATCGCGTTTTCGATGGCCACCAGCACCCGTGTGACCTGCTGGGCCCACTTTTCGTAGCTCCAGTCCTGCCTCTCTTTGACCGACGACGCCGCTCGTTGCTCGGCCTCCTTGCCGCCGACCTCGAGATGGCCGAACTCGGTGTTGGGTATCAGCGCCCCGTTGTGGATGACCGCGGACCCGATCCCGGTGCCGAACGTCAGCAACACCACCAAGCCCGATTGTTCCCGGCCCGCGCCGTAGCGCTCCTCGGCGAGCCCGGCCGCGTCGGCATCGTTGAGGATCGTGACGTCCTGGCCGTTCAGTTCGGCGCTGATGACCTCCCGCGCGTTGGTCCCGATCCAGGACTTGTCGACGTTGGCCGCCGTCTTGACGACGCCGTGGGTGACGACGCCGGGGTAGGTCACCCCCAGGGGGCCGGTCCATCCAAATCGGTTGACGACCTCGGCGATGGCCTTGGCGACCGCCGACGGCGTCGCCGGTTGCGGGGTCAGAACCTTGATGCGTTCGCCGATCAGCAGCCCGGTGTCCATGTCGACGATGCCGCCCTTGATGCCGCTGCCGCCGACGTCGATGCCGAACCCTCGACGCTGCGGCTTGCCAGTGACCGCGTCGGGTGGCGCATCCGTGGTCGAGTCGGTGCTGGTCATCGAAACTCCTCGGCGAGACTTGGCCTGTCCGCTCACCTTAGCCTCACAACTACACCGGTTGGGGGTCTGCGGAGCCGTGGCGTCTGTGATGCGATGGACCGGTGACGCGACCTGATGACGAGCCCGGGCAGCTGCGTTTGGTGGCCGAAAAGTTGGCCGCCGAGGCCGCCGAGTTCGTGCGGCGCCGCCGCGCAGAGGTGTTCGGCGCGGCGGCGGCCGGCCGGTCCGCCGTGGGAAGTGGCGCGGTGCGGTCGAAGACCACCCCGACTGATCCGGTGACCGTGGTCGACACCGAGACCGAGCGGTTGTTGCGGGATCGGTTGGCCCAACTGCGGCCCGGTGACCCGATACTCGGGGAGGAGGGTGGTGGGCCCGACCGGGATTTGGCGGCTACGCCGCCTCACGCGGTCACCTGGGTGCTCGATCCCATAGATGGCACAGTGAATTTCGTCTACGGCATCCCCGCCTACGCGGTGTCGGTCGGCGCGCAGATCAACGGCGTGTCGGTGGCAGGGGCGGTCGCCGACGTCGTCGCCGGCGGCGTGTACTCGGCGGCGACCGGCCTCGGCGCGCACGTCACCGACGATCACGGGACGCAGCCGCTGCGCTGCGCAGCCGTCGACGATTTGTCGATGGCGTTGCTGGGCACCGGGTTTGGTTACTCACGGCGGCGCCGTGCGAGCCAGGGGGCGTTGTTGGCGCACATGCTGCCGGCGGTGCGCGACGTGCGTCGCATCGGTTCCGCGGCGCTGGACTTGTGCATGGTCGCGGCGGGCCGGCTGGACGCCTTCTACGAGCATGGGCTGCAGGTGTGGGACCGCGCGGCGGGCGCGCTGATCGCCGCCGAGGCGGGCGCCCGCGTCTTGGTGCCGGAGCCTAACGGCCCGGTGGGCAGCGCCGGACTGGTGGTGGCCGCCGCCCCCGGAATCGCCGACGAGCTGCTGGCGGCCCTGGAACGTTTCGGTGGCCTATTGCCGCTGCCGGACTGAGCGGTCAGCAGCTGCTGGCGTGAATCTTTTGCAGCAGCGCGGGATCCGACGGCTCGGTGGCACCCGGGCGCAGGCCCGCCAGCACCGCGTCGATGTTGTCGTCGTGGGCCAGCGTGCCGAACTCCGTGCCGAGGGACAGGTCGACGGAGTCGTCGGCGCGGTTGTCGTTGAACAGCTCGGTGCACGGCGCGACGAGCCACACGGCGGCCGCGGTCGCCTGCCCGGCCGTGCCGAAGCGGATCTGGCCCACGCAGTTCAGCCTGGTGCCGGCGTAGAGGGGGTCGTTGGCGGCGGTCGGCTGCGCGAAACCCAGGTCTTTCATCGCGCCCGCGACGTCGCCGGCTTGCCCGCCGCGGCCGCTGGCGTTGAGGACGCGGACCTTGGTGTCGGCGAGTTTGGCCGGGTTGACGTCGGCCATGGCGCTGCGGGACACCTGCTCACCGAGTTGGGGCGCCGCCGAGCCGGGCGGCTGCGGCGGCGGGTTGCACACCACGGCCTCGTGCACCTTCGCCGGTCGCGTCAGCGCCACCGTCCACACCACGCCGGTCGCCACCACCAGCAGCACCAAAACGAGGATGGCGGGCCGGGGATTGCGTCGATGGAAGGGCCTACCATGCTTGTCAAAGGCGGTGCCCTCGGTGATTTGCGCGACCACAGGTGCACTCTAAACGCACCGTTTAAGACCCAAGACAAGTGTCAACCCCGGGGTGTGACGTAAATCACATGTTAATGGTGCGCGATACGGGCACGAATCATTTGGTGGATGCGTTCGACGCTGGTACAAAGCGTTGCTTGAGGTAAACGAGGCTTGTTGAGGGGATAGGGCAGGGGACAGATATGCCTACCGACTATGACGCACCGCGTCGCACCGAGACTGACGACGTCTCGGAAGACTCACTGGAGGAGCTCAAAGCACGGCGGAACGAGGCGGCCTCGGCCGTCGTCGACGTCGACGAATCCGAATCCGCCGAGAATTTTGAACTGCCTGGCGCCGACCTGTCCGGTGAGGAGCTGTCCGTTCGCGTCATCCCGAAGCAGGCTGACGAGTTCACCTGCTCGAGCTGCTTTTTGGTTCAACACCGCAGCCGTCTCGCCACCGAGAAGAACGGCGTGATGATCTGTAACGACTGCGCAGCCTGATCGGTCAACTGCGTAATGCCGACAACACCCGCTCCGGGTGACGGCAGCTCACCAGCCAGTACGGCGTCGGGTCGTCTGGGTCATCGAGGACCACCAGAACCATCGGGCCGACCCATGCCCGGTGCAGCACATAGGCCGCCGGGTCGAGCTGGCGGCCCAGCGCTGCCGACTTCGCCGTGGGAGCTATCTCTGCCGAGCGGGCGATCACGTTGACCGGCAGGTGCGCGTCGGCGGCCCACAGTTCGAGTCCGTCCGGGACGGCCGAGTCCGCGGTGACGCGGATCTCCACCCGGCCCAGCCACAGCAGCGCCCCGGCCGCCACGGCGAACAGCGTTGCGTACGGCAGCCAGTCGGGCAGGGCCCGAACACCGAGGTTGACCTCGAAAGCGATCAGCGCCGCCAGCGCGAAGGCCAGTGGCCACCACCACCATGGCACCCAAAGTCGTTCGCGATATCGCACACTGTGCGGCGCGACGCGCGTGGGAGACACGCGGTCAAGGGTAGTCTGTGGCCCCGTGTCGACCAGTCTGGCCATTGTCCGCCTCGACCCTGAGCTTCCGCTGCCCAGCCGCGCCCACGCCGGCGACGCCGGGGTCGACCTGTTCAGCGCGGAAGACGTCAAGCTCGATCCGGGGCAGCGCGCTTTGGTCCGAACGGGCGTCGCGGTCGCCATTCCGTTCGGAATGGTGGGCCTGGTGCACCCGCGCTCGGGATTGGCTGCGCGGGTGGGGCTTTCGATCGTCAACAGCCCGGGCACCATCGACGCCGGCTATCGCGGCGAGATCAAGGTTGCGTTGATCAACCTCGACCCGGTCGAGCCGATCGTGTTGCACCGCGGCGACCGGATCGCCCAATTGCTGGTGCAGCGGGTCGAATTGGTCGAGCTGGTCGAGGTGTCGTCGTTCGACGAGGCCGGGCTGGCCGAAACATCCCGTGGCGATGGTGGTCACGGTTCCTCCGGCGGACATGCGAGTTTGTGATGGCATTAGGTAGACGCGCAGGCAAAGACGACAACGAGCAGAAGGATCCCAAGGACATCGACGACGTCGAGGCGCGGGCCGCCGCTGAGGACGGCCCGGAAGATCTGGAAGAGCTCGAGGGCCCGTTCGACATCGACGACTTCGACGACCCCGCGGTGGCCGAGTTGGCCCGGCTCGACCTGGGTTCGGTGCTCATCCCCATGCCGGAGGCCGGCCAGCTGCAAGTCGAGCTGACCGAGACTGGCGTTCCCAGCGCGGTGTGGGTCGTCACGGCTAATGGTCGTTTCACGATCGCCGCCTACGCGGCCCCCAAGACGGGCGGCCTGTGGCGTGAGGTGGCCGGCGAGCTCGCCGATTCGCTGCGCAAGGACTCGGCGAAGGTCAGCATCAAGGACGGCCCGTGGGGTCGAGAGGTGGTCGGCACCGCTTCCGGCGTGGTGCGGTTCATCGGGGTCGACGGCTACCGCTGGATGATCCGCTGCGTCGTCAACGGTTCGCACGAGACGATGGAAGCGCTGGAGCAGGAGGCGCGAGCGGCGTTGGCGGACACCGTGGTTCGCCGCGGCGACACACCGCTCCCGGTGCGGACGCCGTTGCCGGTGCAGCTGCCCGAGCCGATGGCCGAACAGCTGCGGGCGGCCGCGGAGGCCCAGCAGGCCCAGGCGCAGGGGGCGGGGGAACCTCCCGATGGCGGGGGGCAGCCGTCCGACGAGCCGGCCGCACGCCGCAGCGCCGAGGGCTCGGCCATGCAGCAGCTGCGCACGACGACGGGCGGTTAACGCCTACAGGTCGCCCAGCGCGGCCAGGCAGGCGGCGCCCAGCGCGGCGGTGTCCGTGCCCATCTGATCCAGCGTGACGGTCCGCAGCGCCGCGCGCGGCGCGGCGGCGACCCAGTCGACGGCAACCTGCAATGGGTGGATCGGGTCGTCGACCGCGGCGGCCACCGCCAGCGGTGCGGCCAGCCGGCTCAGGTCGGCGCAACTGGGCGCGACGTAGGCCGCCGCTTCCTCCATGGCGTCGGGCAGTTGCGGCCACTGGGCGCGCCAGGACCGGGCCAGCTCGTCGGCCAACCACGGCGGGCTGGAGGCCCGCATCTGCGTCGTCGTCGCCGCCAAACCGTCGGCCCGCAGCTGCGACGCCGAATACCGCGCAGCCAGCGCCGCCGGTGCGCCTCCGGGGGTCCCGGCCCAGGCC
>NZ_JAOPWB010000052.1 GCF_025965855.1 Mycobacterium sp.
CGATCATCCGATCGACGAGATACGTGATCGCCGCGGGTGACACCTCCATCCGCTGCCGCAGCTGGGCCAAGGTCAAAGGGGATCCCGCGGTTTCGCCGACCATGATGTGTAGCAGGGCGTGGAAGTCGCTGCTGCTCACGCCGTTCACGCGCGCGAAGTGGCGGCCAATGCGATCAGATTGGGCGGTGATCGCTCGCATGTCGGCAGACAACTGCTTCTCGAGCTCGGCCCGTGTGGGCGGTGTGTCGGGTGCGCGCCGCTTGGTCACCTACAGGCATCCTTCATCAGAGACACCAGCGTATCCGCGGGCCTATCGAAAGACCAGGCGGATAGTCAGCGTGCCGGCGTTCCTGCGGCGATGCGTCGTCGGGCAACGCGCACGCGAAATCAGCGGTGGCCCAACGCGTTATGGCCTCAGGAACCCATGGCGGCAACGCCCCGGGGCTCGGCTTGCCGATGCCGGACCACGTCCGAGAGCAACCGGCGCCGCGCGTTGACGATGTCCGCGATGAGCTGAAGGGCTTCGGCCACCGATCCCATCACGGGCAAACCATGGTCGTTGACGATGTGAAGCAACGGACGCATCGCGGCGCCGGCGACGACGCTGCAGTGCACCCGCGCCTGCTGATGCTCGTGATTGAGCACCATCAGCGCCCGAAAACCGTCAACGCTCAGAAAATCCAGGCGAGTCAAATCGAGAATCAATGGGGTTTTCAGGCGGGCAAAACGACGGATTGTTTGGGCGACGTCGTTCGCATTCGACGCGTCGATCTCGCCATCGATGCGCAAGACGGTGCCCAAACTGCGCGCATAAACATAGAGTCGCGCGCCGTTGAACTCGGCCATGTAGCGGCAGCTGGCGGGTTGGTGTTTGTCCGGTGAATCCGTGGAGTGATGAGCAGTCATGTGGTGCGCCGATCAACTGTAATGACGGAAGCGGCAAGTGTGGTACGCGCCGCGCTCCAAGGAACGAAGCTGTTAACTCAACCTGGTTAAATGCTAGCGCCGGCGCGGCGCCGAAGTGGCGAAATGCCACCCCCTATTTCGGGGGTCGGCCCGCCGGGCCAGCCGGAAGGCCCCGGGCCTATCGCCGCGGAGGCCGCTAAGTCTTCGTTTTCTGGCTGCGCTGCACCGGTGTTCGTTCGCTTTTCGGCCCCCTTCCGTGCACCCATAAACACGCGTTCGCCGGCCCTTTTTCGGTGCGGAGAACGGCAACCCGGGGATCCGCTGTGCCGCCGCCGCGATGACGTCGCAAAAGTATTGGACGCAAGGCTAATTCATTTGCGGTCGGCCGTTCGCGTTGCGCGTGACCGCTCGCCGCGCGGCGCGTGCCCTGATTTACCGGATGCGGCGTCAGCGGTCGGGCAGTGCGTGCTCGACGATGGGCAGCCGCGGTTGCGGCTGCCGCTCGCCGCGCTTGGCGGCCAGGTAAACCTGTGCGGTCTCCTTGGCCACCGTCTGCCAATCGAAGTCGGAGGTGAGCCGTTCGCGGGCGGCGCGGGCGCGCCGCTGCGCGGCGTCCGGATCGTCGAGCACGGTGCGGACCGCCGAGGCCAGCGCCGCCACGTCGCGGGGCGGGCACGACACCCCGGTCTGACCGTTGATCACGGCCTCACCCAGGCCGCCGATGTTCGAAGTCACCAGCGGAGTGCCGGCCGCGGCGGCCTCCAGGGCCACGAGCCCGAACGGCTCGTAATGGCTGGGCAGCACCGCGGCGTCGGCCCGATGCAGCAACGCCAGCAGCGCGGCGTGGTCGAGGTGCCCGACGAACCGAATCGCCTTGAGCACCCGGTGTTTACGGGCCTGTTCGATGAGCCAGTCCTGCTGGGTACCCTCCCCGGCGATGGTCAGCGTTGTGCCCGGGTGGGTGCGCCTGATCCGGGGCAGCGCGGCGATGACGTCGTGCACGCCCTTCTCGTACTCGAGCCGCCCGAGGTAGAGCAGCTCCGCCGGGCCGGTGCGTGGCCGGCGGGCCGCGAACGGCCAGCGCGCCGCGTCAATGCCGTTGCGGATCACGGTAGTCCCGGCCAGGCCGGGGCCGAACAGCTCGGTGATCTCGTCGGCCATGGACGCCGAACACGTGATCAGCGAATCGGATTCGCGCACCAGCCACGATTCGACCGCGTGCACCTGACGGCTGAGCGCCCCACTGACCCATCCGGAATGCCGGCCGGCTTCGGTCGCGTGGATCGTGGAAACCATTGGCACGTCGTAGAACTGGGCAAGGGCAATGGCCGGGTGGGCGACCAGCCAGTCGTGCGCGTGCACGACGTCGGGCCGCCACGACCGGTCGCTGCCGTATTTCTTGAGGGACAGCCCGGCGCGGATCATCGCGTGACCCATCGCCAGGGTCCAGGCCATCATGTCGTTGCTGAAAGTGAATTCGTGCGGATCGTGCGCGGCCGCGATTACCCGGACGCCCTCGCTGATTTCGTCGCACGACGGGTGCGTGCTGGGATCGGTGCCCGAAGGTCGGCGCGACAGGACGACGACGTCGTGGCCGGCGCCGGCCAACGCGGTCGAGAGGTGATGCACGTGCCGGCCCAGCCCGCCGATGACCACCGGCGGGTACTCCCACGACACCATCAGGATCTTCACGCGCCTGCATACCTCCGCCGCGAGAGTGCGCAAAATGCCGGGTGCAGCGGCGTGTCGTTGTACAGACACGCCCGCTCGCGATGGGAAGCGACGCTCACCGGGGCAGCCTACGCGCATCCAGGGCACCGAACAGGCCGTCGGCGCGGTTCCAGCCGTCGGCCAGCCGTTGCGCGGTGTCGCGCCGGCCCGACGCCAGCGCCCCGGCGATCTCGCGGGTGGCGTGCGCGTGCAGATGGGCGCGGTAACGGGCGTAGTCGGCGGCCGAGTCCTTGCTGACCATGAACGGCCAGTCGCTGGAGACCGTAAGCAGCGTCTCGCGCAGGATCTGGTCGGCGACGTGATCGCGGGGGAGTGGCCCGTCCAGCGACGCGGTCTGCGACAGTGCCTTGTCGACCGTGCTCAGCGCGGTGTCGACCACTTCGGTGTTGAGCCGGACCAGGTCGGCCACCTTCTCGCCGGCCCACACCTGCCAGTCCTTGCCCGAACCCCACGAGCTGGGCGGCAGCGCAACAGCATTCCCGACGAATCCGTCGGCGAGCGCGTCGCGCAGCGTGCCGACCCGCACGCCGGCCGCGGGCAGGGCACGCAGCACCCGCTGCAGCCAGGTCGGGCCCTCATACCACCAGTGGCCGAACAGCTCGGTGTCGAAGGCGGCGACGACGTGGGCGGGGCGCCCGATGCGTTCGGATTCGCTCAGCAGCCGGCTGCGGACCACGTCGACGAAGTCGGCGACATGGGCGTCGACCGCGCGGTCGGCGCGCTCGGGATCGTAGGGCTCCTTGGCTTCCGACGGCACATTGTGCCCCGTGACCCGGGCCGGCTTGAGCCCGGTCAGGTGGTCATAGGTGTGGAAGTCGCGGTAGCCGGCGTGGCCGGGGTAGCCGGATTTCGGCGACCACACCCGGTAACTGACCTGCAGGTCGCGCCCGAACGTGACCACGTCGGTGTCGCCGACGGGCCTACCCAGAGCGGTGTCGCCGTGCAGCGACGGGCCGTCGACCATGAAGTGCGTGACCCCGGCGGCGGCGTAGTCGTGTTCCATGCCCGGGGCGTACGCGCACTCGGGCGCCCAGATCCCGGTCGGGCGGTGTGCCAGCCGCTGCTCCGCGTCGGCCAGGCCTTCGCGCAGCGCGAACTCGCGCAGCCGCGGATTCAGCAGCGGCTGGAAGGGGTGGGCCAGCGGGCCGCCGAGCAATTCGACCGTCCCCGCGTCGATCAGGCCGCGCAGCAGCGGGCTGCCGCCGTGTCGCCACAGGGTGGCGTAGTCGTCAAGCGCCTGGTCGGCTTCGGCGCATTCACGAATCCCAAAGGCCCGCAACGCTTCCGGTGTGCACGATGCGTGGTCCGCCGACTTCGATCTGGGGGCGGAGCGCATGCTGGCGGCCTCGGCGGCGCGCAGCCGCCAGTTGGCGAGCCAGTGATGCATGCCGTCGAGGCAGTACGGGTCGTCGAGCTGGGCGTTGACCACCGGCGTGATGCCCAGCGTGACGATGCGGTGCCGGTCCTCGTCGGCCAACGTGCGCAGCACCCGCAGCAGCGGCAGGTACGCCGCCGCCCAGGATTGGTAGAGCCATTCCTCGCCGACCGGCCAGCGGCCGTGGTGGGCCAGCCACGGCAGATGGGTGTGCAGCACCAGTGTGAACAGTCCGGGGACGCGGGTGCTCACGGCGCTACCGCGATCGCGATGAGGTCCAGGCTGTCGTCGATGTCGGCGTCGAGCGCATCAATGATGTCGAAGTCGTCGCACGTGACGGCGGCGACGTCCGCCGCCAGCTCGGGCGGCCACGGCGCATCGGCCACCGCCCGCGCGATCTGCGCATCGATGATGGATCCGCCGTGGCGGGCGTCCATCTCGCGCAGGCGCGCGCCATGAAAGAGCCCGCAGCTGGTCACCTCGCGGAAGCCCGCGTCGACCAGCAGCTCGGTCAGCTCGTCGGCGTTGAGTTCGCGGGTGTGGAACGGGTTGACGGGGGTGTCACGGCCCGGTGAGAAGGTGATTCGGTTGGGCGTGGACACCATCAGCAGCCCCGCCGGCCGCAGCACGCGGGCGCACTCGGCGACGAACTGTGGCTGATCCCACAGGTGCTCGATGACTTGGAAATTCACCACAACATCCATCGACGCATCGGGCAGCGGCAGCGCCGCCAGGTTTGCCTGCATGACCTCGACCCCGGGGTAGCGGCCGCGGACGTGGGCCACTGCGGCAGCGTCGTAGTCCACCGCGACGACCCGGCGCGCGACGCCCGCGATCAAGTCGGCGCCGTAACCTTCGCCGCAGCCGGCCTCGAGCACCTCGCGGCCCGCGCAGCGCGGCGCAAGCCGCTGGTAAACGACCTCATGTCGGCGAAACCAGTAGTTCTCGATGTCCAGATCCGGGATGGTGCGCTCGCCCGTCAGCGTCAACACTGAGTTGACCGCCGGCGGGGCAGATGCCTGCCGGCCGGGCACGTCGGGGAGGAATGCGCTCATTGCATAGGCAGGCTAACGCGAAGTGTCCGATTCGCGAACCGCGAAGTGGGCACCCCTGCTGGGAGGGACAGACAGGGCGAAAGAACCTGCACTACGACCCGCTATGGTGTGAGAGCAGACCGCACAAAGTTACCCGCCAGTAACACGCCGTGCAGTCAAATAGTGCGTGACCGAGGTCCGCAGTCGACCGCTGTGTGACCCCTTCGAGGAGGACGAACCAGACTCATGACGAACATCGTGGTCCTGATCAAGCAGGTCCCGGACACCTGGTCGGAGCGCAAGCTCACCGACGGCGATTACACGCTGGACCGCGAGGCCGCCGACGCGGTGCTGGACGAGATCAACGAGCGCGCTGTGGAAGAGGCGCTGCAGATCAGGGAGAAGGAAGCCGCCGACGGCGTCGAAGGATCGGTGACCGTGCTCACCGCCGGCCCCGAGCGCGCCAGCGAGGCGATCCGCAAGGCCCTGTCCATGGGCGCCGACAAGGCCGTCCACCTCAAGGACGACGGCATGCACGGCTCGGACGTGATCCAGACCGGGTGGGCGCTGGCGCGCGCGCTGGGCACCATCGAGGGCACCGAGCTGGTCATCGCGGGCAACGAGGCCACCGACGGCGTCGGCGGTGCGGTGCCGGCCATCATCGCGGAGTACCTGGGCCTGCCGCAGCTGACCCACCTGCGCAAACTGTCCCTCGAGGGTGGCAAGGTCACCGGCGAGCGCGAGACGGACGACGGCGTGTTCACCCTCGAGGCCACCCTGCCCGCGGTGGTCAGCGTCACCGAGAAGATCAACGAGCCGCGCTTCCCGTCCTTTAAGGGCATCATGGCCGCCAAGAAGAAAGAGGTCACGGTGCTGACCCTGGCCGAGATCGGGGTCGAGGCCGACGAGGTCGGGCTGGCCAACGCCGGTTCGACCGTGCTGGCGTCGACGCCGAAGCCGCCCAAGACCGCGGGCGAGAAGGTCACCGACGAAGGCGAGGGCGGCAACCAGGTCGCGCAATACCTGGTCGCCCAGAAAATCATCTAGCGGCCCCACCCCAAATCACGAGAAGAGCGATATAACCCATGGCTGAAGTTTTGGTGCTCGTCGAGCACGCCGAAGGCGCGTTGAAGAAGGTCACCGCCGAACTGATCACCGCCGCCCGCGCGCTGGGCGAGCCGGCCGCCGTCGTCGCCGGCGCGCCGGGCACGGCCGCGCCGCTGGTCGACGGGCTGAAGGAGGCCGGCGCCGCCAAGATCTACGTCGCCGAGTCCGACGACGTCGAGAAATACCTGATCACCCCGGTCGTCGACGTGCTGGCGTCGGTGGCCGAATCCAGCGCGCCCGCCGCCGTCCTGCTGGCCGCCAGCGCCGACGGCAAGGAGATCGCCGGCCGGCTCGCGGCGCGGCTCGGATCCGGGTTGCTGGTCGACGTGGTCGAGGTCAGAGAAGGGGCAGTGGGCATCCACAGCATCTTCGGTGGCGCGTTCACGGTCGAGGCGCAGGCCAACGGCGACACCCCGGTGATCACTGTTCGCGCCGGCGCCGTCGACGCCGAGCCCGCCGCGGGTGCCGCCGAGCAGGTCACGGTGGAGGTCCCGGCCGCCGCCGAGAACGCCACCAAGGTCACCTCCCGCGAGCCCGCGGTCGCCGGTGACCGCCCCGAGCTGACGGAGGCCACCATCGTGGTCTCCGGCGGTCGCGGCGTCGGCAGCGCGGACAACTTCAGCGTGGTCGAGGCGCTGGCCGACTCCCTGGGTGCCGCCGTCGGTGCGTCGCGCGCCGCGGTCGACTCGGGCTACTACCCGGGGCAGTTCCAGGTCGGCCAGACCGGTAAGACGGTATCGCCGCAGCTCTACATCGCGCTGGGCATCTCCGGGGCGATCCAGCACCGCGCGGGCATGCAGACCTCGAAGACCATCGTCGCGGTCAACAAGGACGAAGAGGCACCCATCTTCGAGATCGCCGACTACGGCGTGGTGGGCGACCTGTTCAAGGTCGCGCCGCAGCTGACTGACGCGGTCAAGGCCCGCAAGGGCTGAGTCGCGCGGGCGCCACAAGCGCCACACGCGTACCACGCGGGAACCCACCAGACGATTCTCGAAAGCGCTAGCGCTTTCGATTTCGAACCATCAGCGTGAGAACGGAAGCGGCGCAGGCGATCTCGAAGAACCCCCGGAGCGCGGGCTGCGCTTCGGTTGCGGTTGCTCGAAATTCGCGCGCTCCTCTCAGAAGACCGGGTATCACCCGCGGTCCTGCGTCCGTTAACCGCACGGTCAATTAGCTCGAATTTTCGCGATATTTCGTCATCTGGCGTGCACCGACACGTCACAGCGCCGATGCCGATTAGCTCATCGGCTGCGCCACGTTGTTTCCCATGAGCATTGCTTCTGTCCTGATAGCCGGCGACAATCCGGATGGCACGGCGACCAGCCCGGCTGGATCGCGCTATTCGCTGTTGCTGTCCACCGATCCCACTTTGATCGAGGCGGCGCAGCGGCTCCGGTACGACGTGTTCACCAGCACACCCGGCTTCGCCCTGCCGGCCGCCGGTACGGAGCACGTCGACGTCGACAGGTTCGACGAATACTGCGACCACCTACTGGTCCGCGACGACGACACCGGCGAGCTGGTGGGTTGCTACCGCATGCTGGCGCCCGCCGGTGCCATCGCGGCCGGAGGGCTTTATACCGCAACGGAATTCGACGTTCGCGCCTTCGACCCGTTGCGGCCGTCGTTGGTCGAGATGGGACGCGCGGTGGTCCGGGACGGTCACCGCAACGGTGGCGTCGTGCTGCTGATGTGGGCCGGCATCCTGGCCTACCTGGACCGCTACGGCTACGACTACGTGACCGGCTGCGTGTCGGTGCCCATCGGCGACGAATCGGACGGGGACGTGCCGGCCAGCCAGCTCCGCGGCGTGCGCGACTTCATCCTGAGCCGCCACGCCGCGCCGCCGCAGTACCGGGTGCACCCACACCGCCCGGTGCGCGTGGCCGGGCGGAGCCTCGATGACATCCCCGCGCCGCCACGGCCCGCGCTTCCGCCGCTCATGCGCGGCTACCTGCGGCTGGGCGCCCAGGTCTGCGGCGAGCCCGCGCATGACCCGGACTTCGGCGTGGGCGACTTCTGCGTGCTGCTGGACAAGCGACGCGCGGATACCCGGTATCTCAAGAGGCTGCGGTCGGTGTCGGCCGCGTCCGAAATGGTCGGTGGGGCATGAGCGCTCCCACGCTCACCGCACACGCCTGGCTGCCGCGCAACATGTGCAGCGTCGGCTGTGTCGGTCTTGGCGACTCCGGCGAGCCACGCCTGCGGGTCGCGCTTCGGGTCGCGCTGCGCTGCGCGCTGGCGCTGGTGCTGGTGCCGGGGCTACCGCTGCTGGCGGTGCCGGTGCCGGGCCGCACTCAGGTGCAACGCCTCTACTGCCGGCTGGTGCTGCGCTGCTTCGGCGTGCGGATCGCGGTGTCGGGTAATCCGATTCGGAACCTGCGCGGTGTCTTGGTCGTCAGCCCCCATATGTCTTGGTTGGACGTCTTCGCCATCGGTTCGGTGTTGCCCGGATCTTTCGTCGCCCGCGCCGATATGTTCACCGGGCGGGCGATCGGGATCCTGGCCCGCAGCTTGAAGATCATCCCGATCGAGCGGGCCAGCCTGCGGCGGCTGCCGGCGGTGGTGGACGCCGTCGCCGGGCGGCTGCGTGCGGGTCATACCGTGGTGGCCTTCCCGGAGGGCACCACCTGGTGCGGCCGGGCGTGTGGGGTCTTCTATCCGGCGATGTTCCAGGCCGCCATCGATGCCGGCCGCCCGGTGCAGCCGCTGCGGCTGACCTACCACCACGTCGACGGCAGCGTCTCGACCGCACCCGCCTTCGTCGGCGACGACAGCCTGGCCCGGTCGGTCTGCCGGCTGCTGACGGTGCGCCGCACGCTGGCGCGGGTGCAGGTGGAGTCCCTGCAGCTGCCCGGTACCGATCGGCGAGCGCTGGCCGGCCGCTGCCAGTCCGCGATCGGCGTGGGGGCGGACGGTCACGCAGGTCACCCACACGTGCTGGTGGCGTAGCGGACCGCCGGGCAGATTGCCCTGCTTGCCCCCTTGCCGCTGCACGGCTGGGGGCACCCCCACCTCAGGCCGTTCCGGCGTGCATCGTCGCAGGGCGCTGCAGGTATCGTGGGGCGCGTCATGGTTTACCTCGACCACGCCGCCACCACCCCGATGCACCCCGCCGCCATCGAGGCGATGACGGCCGCGCTCGGCACCGCCGGCAACGCGTCCTCGCTGCACACCAGCGGGCGGGCCGCGCGGCGGCGCATCGAGGAATCCCGGGAGCTGATCGCGGACAAACTGGGCGCGCGCCCGTCCGAGGTCATCTTCACCGCGGGCGGCACCGAGAGCGACAACCTGGCCGTCAAGGGCATCTATTGGGCCAGGCGCGGCGCCGAACCGTCGCACCGGCGCATCATCACCAGCGAGGTCGAACACCACGCCGTGCTGGACTCGGTGAACTGGCTCGTCGAGCACGAAGGAGCCCAGGTGACCTGGCTGCCCACCGCCGCCGACGGCTCGGTTTCGGCGGCCGCGCTGCGCGAGGCGCTGCAGAGCCACGACGACGTCGCGCTGGTATCGGTGATGTGGGCCAACAACGAGGTCGGCACCGTGCTGCCGGTCACCGAACTCGCAGCCGTCGCCGCCGATTTCGGTGTTCCGATGCACAGCGATGCCGTTCAGGCGGTGGGGCAGTTGCCGGTCGACTTCACGGCCAGCGGGCTCTCGGCGATGAGCGTGACCGCGCACAAGTTCGGTGGTCCGCCCGCCGTGGGGGCGCTGCTGCTGCGCCGCGACGTCGCGTGCGTGCCGCTGTCGCACGGCGGCGGGCAGGAACGCGACATCCGCTCCGGCACACCCGATGTCGCCGGCGCCGTCGGAATGGCGGCGGCGGCCCGGATCGCCGTGGACGGGCTCGGGCACAACAGCGCGCGGCTGCGGGTGTTGCGCGATCGTCTGGTCGAAGGGGTGCTGACCGGCATCGACGACGTCACCCTCAACGGCGCCCGCGACTCGCTGCGGTTGCCCGGCAACGCGCACTTCACATTCCGCGGCTGCGAGGGCGACGCGCTGTTGATGCTGTTGGACGCCAACGGGATCGAGTGTTCGACCGGCTCGGCTTGTACCGCCGGTGTGGCGCAGCCGTCGCACGTGCTGATCGCGATGGGCGCCGACCCGGCCAGCGCCCGCGGCTCGTTGCGACTTTCGTTGGGGCACACCAGCGTTGACGCCGACGTCGATACGGTGCTGCGGGTGCTGCCCGCGGCCGTGGACCGCGCCCGGCGCGCGGCGCTGGCCGCCGCGGGGGCGCCGTAAGTGAAGGTCCTCGCCGCGATGAGTGGCGGCGTCGATTCGTCCGTCGCCGCCGCTCGCATGGTCGACGCCGGGCACGACGTGGTCGGGGTGCACCTGGCGCTATCGTCGGCGCCGGGCACGTTGCGCACCGGCTCGCGGGGCTGTTGCTCGAAAGAAGACGCCTCGGACGCGCGACGCGTCGCCGACGTGCTCGGAATCCCTTTCTACGTATGGGATTTCGCGGAGAAGTTCGAGGCGGACGTGATTGACGATTTCGTGTCGTCGTACGCGCGCGGGGAGACGCCGAACCCCTGTGTGCGGTGTAACCAGCGAATCAAGTTCTCGGCGCTGTCGGCGAAAGCCCTTGCGCTGGGCTTCGACACGGTGGCCACCGGCCACTACGCCCGGCTGTCGGATGGGCGGCTGCGCCGCGCCGTCGATCGGGACAAGGACCAGTCCTACGTGCTGGCCGTGCTGACCGCCGGGCAGTTGCGGCACGCGGCGTTTCCGATCGGCGACACGGTGAAGTCCCGCATCCGGGCCGAGGCGGCCCGTCGCGGCCTGGCCGTCGCCGACAAGCCTGACAGCCACGACATCTGCTTCATCCCGTCCGGCAACACCCGGGCCTTCCTGGGCGAGCGCATCGGGGTGCGCCGCGGCACCGTCGTCACCACCGACGGGGCCGTGGTGGCCACCCACGACGGGGTGCACGGCTTTACCATCGGGCAGCGCAAGGGGCTGGGCATCGCCGGCCCGGGACCCGACGGCCGGCCGCGCTACGTGACCTCGATCGACGCGGAGACGGGGACGGTCGAGGTCGGGGAGGCGGCCGACCTCGACGTGCATCGCCTGGTCGGACGGTCCCCGGTCTTCACCGCGGGAGCCCCACCGGAGGGGCCCGTCGAGTGCGCGGTTCAGGTGCGGGCGCACGGTGAGACGGCGGGCGCCGTGGCCGAATTGGTCGAGGACCAGCTTGCCGTCCGGCTGCGGGCCCCGCTGCGCGGTGTGGCGCGCGGCCAGACGCTGGTGCTGTACCGCCCGGACCCCGACGGCGACGAGGTGCTCGGCAGTGCCACCATCGCCGGCACCTCGCGCTGACCTCCGCGTTCCAAGAATTCGTTGAGAATGCGCCAAGGGTGCTGCACGAATCTTTTCCTGACAGTCGCTGACAACAGGAAAGGAACCAACAGCCATGAGCAGCAACCGGGTCGCAGCGCCGGCGGTGCCGTCCGTCCAGACCAACGCCTGGGCGGTCGCGGCGTTCGTGCTGAGCCTCTTGGGCATGTACGGCAGCCCGGTCGTGAGCGGCATCCTCGCCCTCGTCGGGTTACGCCAGGCCACCCGGAACGGGCAACAGGGTTTCGGACTGGCGATCGCCGCCCTGGCCGTCTCCGTGGCCGTCACGGCCCTGCACGTCGTGATGTGGATCCACTGCGGCCGGCCGAACTTCGAGTTGCTGACAACCGCGCACTGGTGAGGTCGCGCGGCTAACCCGGGATGTTGGCGGCGATGTTCGTCATCACGATGTCCGTCACCGATTGCGCGAAGCCGCAGGACGTGACTTCCAGCATGGCCACCGACAGCACCCGGTAGTCGCGGCCGCACCCGCCGGGTCCCAGGTGCAGGGAGTTCGCGTTCGCGTTCCACCCGCCGACCAACAACTGACCCCCGGAGCCGCCCGCACAATCACCGACGGCGCCAACCAGGGCGCCGAAGGCGCGCCGCGCGGCGTCGAGGTCTTGGTAGGCGGCCGCGCCCTCGGAGATCAACGCCCCATCGGGCGGATCCTGAAACGTGGTCTTGTGAAACTCCGCGATGTCGGGGCCAAACGTCGCCGTCTCGGCATAGAGGAACCGGCATTCCCGCGGCGTGGCCTCGGCGAGGGCGTCGATGTCCACCGGCTGGTTGCCGTCCATCGACGGGATGATCGTCAGGTGCTCGCCGGCGCCGGTGATCGCGCGCATCCGGGGCTGGTCCAGCAGGATCGTGTCGACGTTGACACCCCGAATACCCTTGGCGGCGGGCCCGAATCCCGCGATGGCCGTGCCGCCCACCACCCGGGTACACGCCGCCGCCAGCAGCACCGCGCCACACAGCAGCAACGGCCGCGTGAATCTCGCCCTGTGCCCCACCGTTCGCATCCTTCTCGGGCTCGAACCTACCCGCCGCAAACACCCCTCGCGACCGGAGCCCGATGCCACGTCGAATACGGTTGGCCGGTGAGTGTTTTCGCCCATCCTTTCGCGACGGCCAGCGGCGTCGGATCGTGGCCCGGCACCGCGCCGCGCGAGGCCGCCGAGGTGGTGGTGGGTGAGTTGGCGGACGCGCTGGCCCACATCGTCGAGCTGCCCGCCAGGGGAGTGGGCGCCGACCTGCTCGGGCGGGCCGGCGCTTTGCTGGTCGACGTGGCCATCGACACGGTGCCCCGCGGCTACCGCATCGCCGCCCGGCCCGGCGCCGTGACGCGTCGCGCCATCAGCCTGCTCGACGAGGACATGGACGCGCTGGAGGAGGCCTGGGAGACGGCGGGGCTGCGCGGTGGCGGCCGCGTGGTCAAGGTGCAGGCGCCCGGGCCGATCACGCTGGCCGCCGGGCTCGAGCTTGGCAACGGCCACCGGGCCATCACCGACCCCGGTGCCGTGCGCGACCTGGCGGCGTCGCTGGCGGAAGGCGTTGCGGCGCACCGCGCGGCGCTCGCCCGGCGACTCGATACGCCGGTGGTGGTGCAGTTCGACGAGCCGTCGCTGGCGGCCGCAGTGGGCGGGCAGCTGACCGGGGTGACGGCGCTGAGTCCGGTGGCCGCGCTCGACGAGGCGGTCGCTGTAGCACTGCTGGACACGTGCGTCGCAACCGTGGGAGCCGATGTGCTGCTGCACAGCTGCGCTCCTTTGCCGTGGGATATCCTGCAGCGCAGCGCAATTGGCGGAATCTCGGTCGACGCTGGCACCCTGCGCGCCGAGGATCTGGATGGCATCGCGGCATTCGTCGAGTCGGGTCGCACCGTCGTGCTGGGCGTGGTCGCCGCGACGCCGCCGGTACGGCGGCCGTCGGCCGAAGAGGTGGCCGCCGCCGTCGTCGCCGTGACCGATCGGCTCGGATTCGGCCGCTCGGCGTTGCGCGACCGCATCGGCGTGACCCCGGCATGCGGCCTGGCGAGCGCGACGCCTCAGTGGGCCCGCACCGCCATCGAGCTTGCGCACAAGGCCGCCGACACGTTCGCGGAGGACCCGGACGCCATCCAATAGGCAACCAATTGGTTGCGCTTCGTCCGAGGATGTGGTGGACTGAAAGGCAACCAGGAGGTTGCATATGAATACCGATCAGATTGAAAAGCGTGTGGTGCTGCGGGCGCCGCTGGACCGGGTTTGGCGGGCCATCAGTGACGCCGAGGAGTTCGGCCGCTGGTTCGGCGTCCGCTTCGACGGACCGTTCGTCGAGGGCGCCTCGATCGGCGTGGCCATCACGCCGACCACCGTCGACGACGCCGTCGCCAAGCGTCAGGAGCCGCACACCGGGGTGAAGAGCACCTGGCACATCGTCGCGATCGAGCCCAAGCGGCGATTCGCCTACCGCTGGCACCCGTTCGCGATCGATCCCGGCGTCGACTACGAGCGGGAGCCGACCACACTGGTCGAGTTCACGCTCGCGGAGACGCCCGAGGGTGTGCTGCTCACCATCACCGAATCCGGCTTCGACGCCATCCCCGAGGCGCGTCGCTCCGCGTCGTTCGAGGCCAACGCCGAGGGCTGGGCCATCCAGGCCGATCTCGTGCGCCGGTATCTGGAGGACACCCGGGTATGAGCGCCGTCGGCGCGCCGCTCTTCGACGCGCTTGGGGACGCCAATCGGCTGCGCATCATCGTCCGGCTGTGCGACGTCGGACCATCCTCGACTTCGCAAGTCACCCAAGCCATTCCGGCCACCCGGCAGGCGGCCAGCAAGCACTTGGCGCTGCTGGAGTCCGCGGGATTGGTCACCAGCGCCCGGCGCGGGCGCGAGCGGGTGTGGACGGTGCAGACCGAACCGCTGGCGCGGGCCGGCGACTACCTCAACCAGCTGTCGCGGCGCTGGGACGCCGCGGTCGATCGGCTGCGCGCGTACGTCGAGGAGGGGTGAGCCGGCCGCCACATCCGCCACACCAGTCCCCGCTTGTAGAGGATGTGGCTTTGTCCACCGCCTGGCCCCAACAGAGCCGCGTGTGGCAGATGTGCCTGAGGCGGCGCAGTCATCCGTTGTCGTCGCCCTTCGATAGCCTGCGAAGGTGACTTCAGCAGAAGCTGACCCCGTTGCGCCCGACGTTCGGCGGCAATGGCGGGAACTGGCCGACGAGGTGCGCGAACACCAGTTCCGTTACTACGTGCGCGATGCGCCGATCATCTCCGACGCGGAGTTCGACGAGCTGCTGCGGCGGTTGTCCGCGCTCGAGGAGCAGTATCCCGAGCTGCGCACGCCCGATTCGCCGACCCAGCTGGTCGGCGGCGCCGGCTTCGCCACCGATTTCACCGAAGCCGCGCACCTGGAGCGAATGCTGTCCTTGGACAACGTGTTCAGCGCCGAGGAATTCGAGCTGTGGGCGGCCCGCGTGCGCGCCGAGGTCGGTGACGACGTGCCCTACCTGTGTGAGCTCAAGATCGACGGCGTCGCCCTGTCGCTGGTGTATCGCGACGGCCGGCTGGTCCGGGCGGCGACTCGGGGTGACGGCCGCACCGGCGAGGACGTCACGCTGAACGCCCGCACCATCGACGACGTCCCCGAACGGCTGACGGCCGCCAAGGGCTACCCCATACCGGACGTTCTCGAGGTGCGCGGAGAGGTGTTCTTCCGGCTCGCCGACTTCGAGGCGCTCAACGCCGCGCTGGTCGAGGACGGCAAGACGCCCTTCGCCAACCCGCGCAACAGCGCCGCGGGATCCCTTCGTCAAAAGGACCCTGCGGTCACCGCGCGCCGCAAGCTCCGGATGATCTGCCACGGGGTGGGACACACCGAGGGCTTCCGGCCGGCCACCCTGCACGACGCCTACCTGGCGCTGGGCGCGTGGGGTCTGCCCGTCTCCGAACACACCACCCGGGTGGAAAACGTGGCCGGCGCGCTCGAGCGCATCACCTACTGGGGCGAGCACCGCCACGATGTGGATCACGAAATCGACGGTGTGGTGGTCAAAATCGACGACGTGGCGCTGCAGCGCAGGCTGGGCTCCACCTCGCGGGCGCCGCGGTGGGCGATCGCTTACAAGTACCCGCCCCAGGAGGTGCAGACCAAGCTCCTCGATATCCGCGTCAACGTTGGCAGGACCGGGCGCGTCACGCCGTTCGCATTCATGACACCGGTCAAGGTCGCCGGGTCGACGGTGGGGCTGGCCACCCTGCACAACGCCGCGGAGGTCACGCGCAAGGGCGTGTTGATCGGCGACACCGTGATGATCCGCAAGGCCGGCGACGTGATTCCCGAAGTCCTGGGCCCGATCGTCGACCTGCGCGATGGCTCCGAACGCGAATTCGTCATGCCCACAGCCTGTCCCGAATGCGGCACGCAGCTCGCCCCGGCGAAGGAGGGCGACGCCGACATCCGCTGCCCCAATGCCCAGTCGTGCCCGGCGCAGTTGCGGGAGCGGGTGTTTCACGTCGCCGGCCGTGGCGCGTTCGACATCGAGGCGCTGGGCTATGAGGCCGCCATCGCGTTGCTGCAGGCCGGGGTGATCGCCGACGAGGGCGACCTGTTCTCGCTCACCGAGGATGACCTGTTGCGCACCGAGCTGTTCACCACCAAGAGCGGCGCGGTGTCGGCCAACGGCAAGCGGCTACTGGCCAACCTCGATAAGGCCAAGTCGCAGCCGCTCTGGCGGGTGCTGGTGGCGTTGTCGATCCGGCATGTCGGTCCGACGGCGGCCCGCGCGCTGGCCACGGAATTCGGTGACCTGCAAGCCATCGAGGATGCGTCCACGGAGCAGCTGGCCGCGGTCGAGGGCGTCGGGCCGACGATCGCCGCCGCGGTCACCGAATGGTTCACCGTGGACTGGCACCGCGCGATCGTCGACAAGTGGCGGGCGGCCGGGGTTCGGATGGCCGACGAACGCGACGCGAGCGTGCCGCGCACCCTCGAGGGGCTGACCATCGTGGTCACGGGTTCGCTGACGGGTTTTTCGCGCGACGACGCCAAGGAGGCGATTGTGGCCCGCGGCGGCAAGGCCGCGGGCTCGGTGTCGAAGAAGACCGACTACGTCGTCGCCGGCGACTCGCCGGGCTCTAAATACGACAAGGCGGTGGAACTGGGGGTGCCGATCCTCGACGAGGACGGGTTCCGAAAGTTGTTGGCCGACGGGCCGCCTGACAGTGCGGAGTAGCGGCGCTCAGCGCAGCATCGTCGCCACGATGCCGGCGAGGTAGCCCAGCCGCGCCACCTCCGACGGGCGAAACTCCGGGCCCGGCCGGCCCAGCACCACCGCCGTGTGCGGGTCGCCCAGCGGCGCCGCGACCATCGTGGTGTCCATGTCGCGCCACGCCTGCGGCACCCAATCGGCGGTATGGTCCAGCGCCGCCGCGTGTTCGATCGGCAGCCAGGGGGCGGAATCCGCCTTGGTTTCCGGAGAACCCGGGCTGTCGGCCAGGCGCTCCAGCTCTGTCTGCGAACTGCGCAATACCGTGCACCAGCTGACCCGCAGCACCTTGGGCGCCTCGTTGGCGAGGACCTGCAGCCGTGACATGTTGTCGCCGGCGGCGGCGACATGGTCGAGCAGCTCAAGCTCGCGGTGCGCCTCCAGCAGCCCGGTATGCGGACGCACACTGTCCACGCGGACATTCGGGAGCGACTCCGCGGCGGTGATCAGCCGGTCCGGCATCCCCCCCGGCGGCAGTTCGATGACCAGGTCGTCGATCGCATAACCCGAGCTGCGCTCCACCACGTCCAGCGACAGGATATCGGCGCCCACCGAACCGAGCGCCACGGCCAGCGAGCCCAGGCTGCCCGGGCGGTCGGCTAGCACGATGCGCAACAGATACGACGGCACGGCCAACACTTTTACACAGCATTGTGGCCGCGGCATTTCGGGTTCGTCCCGTCGGCGGCGGATATGAAGCCGGCCGCACGGTCGTGGAGCAACGTGAAGGCAGCCGCACGCTCGCGGCTAGGTAGGCTCTTCGCTCGTGTCTCAGATCTCCCGCGACGAGGTGGCGCATCTTGCCCGCCTGGCCCGGCTGGCGTTGACCGATGCCGCGCTGGACAGCTTCGCCGGCCAACTCGACGCCATCCTGACCCACGTCAGCCAGATCCAGTCCGTCGATGTCACCGGCGTCGAACCGACCGATAACCCGCTCAAGGATGTCAACGTCACACGCCCGGACGAGATGACGCCATGCCTGACGCAGGAGGAAGCGCTGGCCGAAGCACCCGCAGCCGTCGACGGCCGCTTCGCCGTTCCCCAGATTTTGGGGGACAGCGAGTGACCGAGATCATCCGATTCGACGCCGCGACGCTGGCCGCCAAGGTCGCCGCCAAGGAGCTGTCGTCCACCGAAATCACCCAGGCCTGCCTGGACCAGATCGAGGCGACCGATGACCGGTATCACGCGTTCCTGCACGTGGCGGCCGACGAGGCGCTGACGGCAGCGTCCGCGGTCGACAGGGCGGTGGCCGCAGGCGAGCGGCTGCCGTCGGCGCTGGCCGGGGTCCCGCTGGCGCTCAAGGACGTGTTCACCACCGTCGACATGCCCACCACCTGCGGCTCCAAGATCCTTCAGGGCTGGCGTTCCCCCTACGACGCCACCGTCACGACGCGGCTGCGTGCGGCCGGCATCCCGATCCTGGGCAAGACCAACATGGACGAGTTCGCGATGGGCTCGTCGACCGAGAACTCCGCCTACGGCCCTACCCGCAACCCGTGGGACCTCGAGCGGGTGCCCGGTGGTTCCGGCGGCGGCAGCGCGGCGGCGCTGGCCGCGTTCCAGGCGCCGCTGGCCATCGGGTCCGACACCGGGGGGTCCATCCGCCAGCCGGCCGCGCTGACCGCGACCGTCGGCGTCAAGCCCACCTACGGCACGGTGTCGCGCTACGGGCTGATCGCCTGCGCGTCGTCGCTGGATCAGGGCGGCCCGTGCGCGCGCACCGTGCTGGACACCGCCCTGCTGCACCAGGTGATCGCCGGGCACGACAGCCGCGACTCGACATCCGCGGACACCGAGGTGCCCGACGTCGTGGCCGCGGCCAGGGCCGGCGAAGCGGGGGATCTGCGCGGCGTGCGCGTCGGGGTGGTTCGGCAGCTGCGCGGCGAGGGCTACCAGGCCGGGGTGCTGGCGTCGTTCGAGGCCGCCGTCGAGCGGTTGACCGAGCTGGGCGCCGAGGTCAGCGAAGTCGACTGCCCGCACTTCGATCACGCGCTGGCCGCTTACTACCTGATCCTGCCGTCGGAGGTGTCCAGCAACCTGGCGCGCTTCGACGGGATGCGATACGGATTGCGGGTCGGTGACGACGGAACCCACAGCGCCGAGGAAGTCATGGCGCTGACCCGCGCGGCCGGTTTCGGCCCGGAGGTCAAGCGGCGCATCATGATCGGCACCTACGCGCTGTCCGCGGGCTATTACGACGCCTACTACAACCAGGCGCAGAAGGTCCGCACGCTGATCGCGCGCGACCTCGACCGGGCCTACGAATCCGTCGACGTGGTGGTGTCGCCGGCGACTCCCACCACCGCGTTCCCGCTGGGGGAGAAGGTCGACGATCCGCTGGCCATGTACCTGTTCGACCTGTGCACGCTGCCGTTGAACCTGGCCGGCCACTGCGGCATGTCGGTGCCCTCCGGGCTGTCCCCGGACGACGGCCTGCCCGTGGGGCTGCAGATCATGGCCCCCGCGCTGGCCGACGACCGCCTTTACCGGGTGGGCGCCGCCTACGAGGCGGCCCGCGGTGCGCTGCCAAGCGCGATCTAGCGCGACCCACTCGCGAGAAGGCGCAAAATCGCCCAAATAGCCGCTTTCGGGTGCGATTTTGTGTCTGCTCGGCGGCGCTGACCGGCCAGGGGCAAGATGAGGGCATGAGGATCGGAATTCTCACCGGAGGCGGCGACTGCCCCGGACTCAACGCCGTCATCCGGGCGGTGGTGCGCACCTGCGGCTCGCGATACGGCTCGTCGGTGGTCGGCTTCCAGGACGGATGGCGCGGGTTGCTGGAGAACCGGCGCATCCAGCTGCACAACGACGACCGCAATGACCGCCTGCTTGCCAAAGGCGGGACGATGCTGGGCACCGCCCGCGTGCACCCCGACAAGCTCAGGGCCGGGCTGAGCCAGATCAAGCAAACCTTGGACGACAACGGCATCGACGTGCTGATCCCGATCGGCGGCGAGGGCACCCTCACGGCCGCGCATTGGCTGTCCGAGGAAAACGTTCCCGTGGTCGGCGTGCCGAAGACCATCGACAACGACATCGACTGCACCGACGTGACTTTCGGCCACGACACCGCGTTGACCGTGGCCACCGACGCCATCGATCGGTTGCACAGCACGGCCGAATCCCACCAGCGGGTGATGCTGGTGGAGGTGATGGGGAGGCATGCGGGATGGATCGCGTTGAACTCCGGGCTGGCATCCGGCGCCCACATGACGCTGATCCCCGAACAGCCCTTCGATGTCGAGGAAGTGTGCCGACTCGTCAAACGGCGCTTCCAGCGCGGAGACTCACACTTCATCTGTGTGGTTGCCGAGGGTGCCAAACCGATCGAAGGCTCAATTACGCTGCGCGAAGGCGGGATTGACGAGTTTGGTCATGAACGTTTCACCGGCGTGGCCGCCCAGCTGGGTGTTGACGTGGAAAAGCGGATCAACAAGGAGGTCCGGGTGACCGTGCTGGGCCACGTCCAGCGCGGCGGTACTCCGACGGCCTATGACCGGGTGCTGGCGACCCGATTCGGAGTTAACGCCGCCGACGCCGCACATGCCGGCGAGTACGGCCAGATGGTCTCGCTGCGCGGCCAGGACATCGGCCGGGTGTCGCTGGCGGATGCGACGCGCCAACTCAAGTTGGTGCCCGAAAGTCGCTACGACGACGCCGCGGCTTTCTTCGGCTAAGTGGCGACCCGCTTCGCCCGGCTCCGCCGCCCTCGCGATCGCCACGGGCTAAGTGGCGACCCGCTTCGCCCGGCTCCGCCGCCCTCGCGATCGCCACGGGCTAGCCGACGGGTTGGCGAACAACCGGTGGCGCCGACTTAACGACTGCCTGAATTTGCGGACGACTTGGGCAGCTCACGCCAGATGGGCGCCATATTCGTGGTTTTCTGCCAGTTCGAATCGGTTATACCGTGAGGTATGAGCAACCGCGGTTCACTTCGCGGAGCCGTTCAGCAGCCGGGGCCGGTCCCGCCGGACCGTCCGCGGCCGCTGCCGCGCCGGCGCGTCGACGCCGACCCGACGTCTACCACGGTGCCGCAGCCGCCCCGGCCTCCGCCGACGAGGCCGGCGCCGGCGCGGCGGGTCCCGCCGCGGTCCCGCCCCGAGCTGATGCTGGGTGGGACCGCGCTCGACAGCCTCGACGAGCAGGACTCCGAGGACTCCGCGAGGTTTAGCTGGCGAGACCTGGTCCGACGCCTCACGGGAATCAACCTGGGCGCCGGCAAAGCCTCGGCGTACGAACAGGAGCTGCGCGATCGCATCCGCACGCCCGTGGGTGGGGCGTTCCCCATCGCGGTCCTCAACCTCAAGGGCGGCGTCGGCAAGACCGCGGTGGTCGAGGTGCTGGGCTCGACATTCGCCGCCGCCCGCGACGACCGGGTGATCGCCGTTGACCTCGACGTCGGCGACTTGGCGGAGCGCCA
Source organism: Mycobacterium sp. (assembly GCF_025965855.1). Lineage (GTDB taxonomy): Bacteria > Actinomycetota > Actinomycetes > Mycobacteriales > Mycobacteriaceae > Mycobacterium. Next base: position 21,182 of record NZ_JAOPWB010000052.1, read on the forward strand.
CGGCCGCCGGAATCCGCTGAGCATGGCCGACCTGGTGCTGGACGCAGCGGCCACGCACTATTCGGATGTGCGGGCACACACCTACAAGAACAGCTTCGGACTTGAGGTGCTCGGTCTGCCGGACTATGGACGCACCGACTGGCGGATGGAGCGTCACGACGTCGCCAAGGCTTTTTCGATTCTGCGGAAACACTATTCGGTGGTGTTGGTGGACTGTGTCAAGTCAGTTAATTCGGCTGTGATGGACGCCGTCCTGCCGGAGTCGCGGGCCCTGGTGGTGGTCACCAGCACCTCCATCGATGCGATACGCAAGACCAAAACCACCCTGGATATGTTGCGCAACAACGGATATCAGCGCTTGATGCACTCGACGGTGTTGGCGATAAATCACGTCGAGCGGGCCAAGGTCGGCGTCGTGGCCGCCAAGGAGCTCGACGAGTTGTCCGCCCGCGTCGCCGCCACCGTCGTACTGCCGTTCGATCGGCACGTGCATGAGGGCAAAGAAATCGGCCTGGATCGTCTGAGCAAGGAAAGCAGGCGTAGCTATCTGGAGATGGCGGCCGCGTTGGCCGACATGTTCCCCGGCGAGGGTATGGAGCAAGACCTCCCGTTAGGGGCCCGGCGACCTCGGCACGGGTCCTGATTCGCAGCCCGCGGATCCTCGCGCTTGCCGTAGGGTGGTGACCCGCAGCGGCCGGCTGCGCCGCCCTCGCGATCACCACTACGATCGACGGCATGAGTGTCGCCACCGCGTCATTGCTGGATTACGACGAGGTCATCGCGCGTTTTGACCCTGTGCTCGGTCTTGAGGTGCACGTCGAGCTGTCCACCGTGACCAAGATGTTCTGCGGCTGCGCCACCACATTCGGCGCCGAACCCAACACCCAGGTCTGCCCGGTGTGCCTCGGGCTGCCCGGTTCGCTGCCGGTGCTCAACCAGGCCGCGGTGGAGTCCGCGATCCGGATCGGGCTGGCGCTGAATTGCGAGATCGTGCCCTGGTGTCGCTTCGCCCGGAAGAACTACTTCTACCCGGACATGCCGAAGAACTACCAGATCTCGCAGTACGACGAGCCGATCGCCGTCAACGGCTACCTGCATGCGCCGCTGGAAGACGGCAGCACCTGGCGGGTGGAGATCGAGCGTGCGCACATGGAAGAAGACACCGGCAAGCTCACCCACCTGGGCAGCGAGACCGGCCGCATCCACGGCGCGACGACGTCGCTGATCGACTACAACCGTGCCGGCGTGCCACTGATCGAAATCGTCACAAAGCCGATCGTGGGGGCCGGGGCGAGGGCCCCGCAGATCGCCCGGGCCTACGTCACCGCGCTCCGAGACCTGTTGCGCGCCTTGGGTGTATCCGACGTCCGCATGGATCAGGGCTCGATGCGGTGTGACGCCAACGTGTCGCTGAAGCCGACGGGGGCGACCGAGTTCGGCACCCGGACCGAGACGAAGAACGTCAACTCGCTGAGAAGTGTCGAAGTCGCCGTCCGCTACGAAATGCAGCGCCAGGGCGCCGTCCTGACCTCCGGTGGCCGGATCACCCAGGAGACCAGGCACTTCCACGAGTCCGGCTACACCAGCCCGGGTCGCACCAAGGAAACCGCCGAGGACTACCGCTACTTCCCCGAGCCCGACCTCGAGCCCGTCGCGCCCAGCCGCGAGTTGGTCGAGCAACTGCGGCAGACCATCCCCGAGCTACCGTGGTTGAGCCGCAAGCGAATTCAGCAGGACTGGGGCATTTCCGACGAGGTCATGCGCGATCTCGTCAACGCCGGTGCCGTCGAATTGGTCACCGAGACCGTCAAGCACGGCGCGTCGAGCGAGCACGCCCGCGCCTGGTGGGGAAACTTCCTGGTGCAGAAGGCCAATGAGGCCAAAATCGAATTGGACGAGCTGGCCATCACCCCGGCCCAGGTCGCCGCGGTGATCGCACTGGTCGACGAGGGCAAGCTGTCCACCAAGCTGGCCCGCCAAGTGGTGGAGGGCGTGCTGGCCGGGGAGGGCGAGCCCGAACAGGTGATGACCGCCCGCGGTCTCGCGCTGGTGCGCGACGACTCCGTGACGCAGGCCGCCGTCGACGAGGCCCTGGCCGCCAATCCCGATGTCGCCGAGAAGATCCGCGGCGGCAAGGTGGCCGCGGCCGGCGCGATTGTCGGCGCGGTGATGAAGGCCACCCGCGGGCAGGCCGACGCGGCCCGGGTGCGCGAACTCGTCCTGGCCGCCTGCGGTCAGGGCTGACCTGGGCGGCCACGCGATGGCGGCCGACCGATCGCACGGAAATAGTGTTGGAATACGTCGTGCGGATCCATGATGGTCATGTGTTCGACGACTTGATGGCGATGCTGGACGGCCCGGTGTTCGTCGTGACCACCAAGGCCGATGATCAACCGTCGGGTTGTCTGATCAGTTTCGCCACCCAGACCAGCGTGCAGCCCCCGAGCTTCATGGTCGTGATCCCCCGCAACAGCCGCACTTGCGAACCGGGGCGCCGATCCGAGCATCTGGCGGTGCACGTGCTGTCGCAACACAACGTTGCCCTGGCCGAGCTGTTCGACAGCGAAACGGACGACGAGACCGACAAATTCGGTCGCTGCTCGTGGCGCGTCGGCCCCAACGGGATGCCGATTCTCGATGAGGCGATCGCGTGGTTCGTCGGCAGGACTGCGCATTGGATCGATATCGGGGATCACGTGGCCTACATTGTGGAACCCGTCGCCGGATGGGTTCCGGAGTCCTACGAAGATGTGCTTTACCTTTCCGATCTGGACGATGTCGAACCCGGCCCCGAGGCGCCGGAGCGGTTCGTCCTACATAAACCGTCAGGCGAGCCGCGCAAATACGGCTTGAGGTTCACACTCGACGGGCTGTAGCGCGATTAGGTCTTGTCGTCGTTGTTGCGCGGGAAGCCGCCGCCCTGCGGGAACAGCGGGAAGACCACGTCGTCGAGTTTTTCGGCGTCGCCGGCCGTCTTGTTAACGGTTGCGCCCCAGACGTTTCCGTCCGGCGACATTCGCAGCGCCCACGCGTGTGCGTGGGTGTCCTTGCGGACGACGTCCGGCTCGCCGGTGACCGCACCCGTCGCCGGCGCGAGCCGCACCGCCACCGTGAGTTTGGTGTTGATCAGGTTGACCAGCACGGTCCCGTCCATCGCCGCACACCCGGCCACGCCGGGCTTGTCCGGCCACGTCCACACCGCGGAGACCTCGGAGGTCTTGGTGATGCGCTGCAAGCGGTCCGCGGTGGGGGTGCGGTCGGCGACATACAGCGAGCCGTCGACGGGGTCGATGCACATGCCGCCGCCGGAGCCGACGCCGGACAGCGCGGTCGTCGGCGGCGCCTGGCCGATGGTGGTCGGCTGCTCGATGCGGAGCACCTTGCCGGCCAGGGATTTTGGGTCGGCGGCCATCGCCGGGTTGCCCGCATCGCCGGTCATCACGACGAGCGTGGTGGGGCTGGTGAAGACCAACGCCCCGGTGTTGCCGGTGGCGCCCTTGGGGATCCCGGTCAGGATGTCCTTCGGGATGTCGCCGTCGGCGACGCGGATGACCCGATTGTCGGTGGGCGTGCTGATGTAGGCGTACATCAGGCGGTCCTGCTGATAGGTGGGCGACAGCACGATGTCCATCAACCCACCGTCACCGGACGGGTCGACCGGGATGACCATCTTCACTTTCGGCTCGGCGCTGACCGAGATGTCCTTGACGGCACCGGTGGTGCGTTCGGCGACCAACGCGGTTTTGCTGTCGGGGCCCATGATGAGCCCGCTGGTGCTCTCCAGGCAGCCCTGCATGACTCCCGGCGCCGGGCAGGCCTTCGGGAAGGGCGTGGGCGGCAGCGGCGGCGGGGGAGGTGTCGAGCTGGGCTGGGGCTTCAGTTCCGGGTTGGTGGTGAAGGGCTGCGATTGGGCGTCGTTGAACCGCGCGCACCCGCTAGCGACCAGCATCACCGCGGAAAGGGCGGCGAGCCCGCACCGAACCGAGCGCCCTGATCGCCCTAGTCGCATGACCGACAGGCTACGGACTCGGCCGGCACCGCCGCCACACGCGTGCCCGTGTCCGTCCCCCCGGAAGCTTCGCCGGTCGGGGGTGCGGGTTCACCCATTTCGGGCCTTCCGGGGCGGGCGGCAAGGGCGATTTGGGGCCAATCCGGGCCGTTTTGGCGGACTAACCGGCGAAAGCGCCGCTCAAATCCCGGATTCAGGCCCATATTGCCCTTACCCTGACACCCGTGACCAGTCAATCGAATGACGCACATTGGAGCCGGCCCGGCGAATCGCCGGAGCCAACCCTGGGGCGCCCCGCCTCGGCGCGCTTGGTCGACCCCGAAGATGACCTGACGCCGGTCGGGTACCCGGGCGACTTCGGAACCACCACCGTCATCCCGTATGCCGACCCCGGCGCCTCGGGTGCCCCCGGGGCCGGCGGATATCACCTGCTCGACCAGCAGGAGCCCCTGCCGTACGTGCAGCCCGCGTCGGTGGCGCAGCCGGCACCGATCTCCACCATCGAGCCGGCCCAGATCGACGCGGACAAGGACGATGAACGACACCGCGACGTCGGCCGGCGCGGGACCCAGCACCTGGGTTTGCTGGTGCTGCGGGTCGGGCTGGGCGTGGTGCTGGGGGCCCACGGGCTGCAGAAGCTGTTCGGCTGGTGGGGCGGCTCGGGGGTGACCGGTTTCAAGAACTCACTGTCGGACGTCGGCTACCAGCACGCCGACGTCTTGGCCTACGTGAGCGCCGGCGGCGAGACCGTGGCCGCGGTGCTGCTGGTGCTGGGGCTGTTCACCCCGGTCGCGGCGGCGGGCGCCCTGGCGTTCCTGATCAACGGGCTGCTCGCCACCATTTCCGCGCGGCCGCACTCGCACACCCTCTCTTACTTCCTGCCCGACGGGCACGAATACCAGATCACCCTGATCGCCATGGCCGTCGCGGTCATCCTGTGCGGACCGGGCCGCTACGGCCTCGACGCCGGCCGGGGCTGGGCGCACCGCCCCTTCATCGGGTCGTTTGTGGCCCTGCTGGCCGGCATCGCCGCCGGCGTCGCGGTCTGGGTCATGCTCAACGGGGTCAATCCGATCGCCTGACTCTCATCGGTAGGGGTTGGGAACGCGCCCCGAGCTGGCCTCGGTCAGCTGCGGCAGCGTCGCGAATGTCACCGCGGGCAGGCGCAGCTCGGCACCGCTTTTGAGGCAGGCGCGCGCCCAGGAACCGCGCTGGAAGCGCAGCCCATCGATCTCTTCCCAGCGCACCGCCCGGCTGCCCAGCAGGGTTCGAACGGTCACGCCGCGCTCGTCGGCGACCGTGCGCAGCCGGATGATCAACGCCGACAACACCACCGGGATGATGAGCAGCGGCGCGGACACCGGCCAGGCCAGCACCGGTATCAGTAAGCCAAGGGTGAAGAATCCGACGGCGAAGTGGGCCATCGGCGACACCTTGATCACCACGGGGGAATCAGTAGCCACGGGAGCATCATTTCACCGATCCGTTTGCCGGCCGCCCCGGTGCCGAGTGTGCGCTGGCGGCGACGGTCCACGGCGTGTCGCCACCCTGAACGCACACGCAAAGCCGTGGCTGCACGAAGGCCCGGATTTGACTGTTGAGCTGTGCGAAGGCTACCGTCGGACGCTATGGAAACCGCCGGAAAGCCCGGGATGCTCGTAGTACTTAGTCAGCGCGTTGGTGCCTGACTGAGCCCTTCAGCATTTGAAGCGATCCAGCACCAACGCGCAACCCTCGTTCAGCCGATGAGCTGGCGGGGGTTTTTTCATGCGCGGCAACGAAACTTCGAAGAGTGAATAGGACCCAAGGACAGTGAGCGCTCCCACCAGGCCACCCGCCGCTGAGGCGCAGGACGCGGCCAGCATCGCCACAGATGCCGTGAAACCCGCCGCAAAAACCCACGCGGCGCAGCCGAAACGCGTTGCCCCGGAGCAACTTACCGGTGCCCAGTCGGTGATCCGGTCGTTGGAGGAACTCGACGTCGACGTGATCTTCGGGATTCCCGGCGGCGCCGTGCTGCCGGTCTACGACCCGCTGTTCGACTCGAAAAAGCTGCGCCACGTGCTGGTTCGCCATGAGCAGGGCGCCGGTCACGCCGCCAGCGGGTACGCGCACGCCACCGGCAAGGTCGGAGTCTGCATGGCGACCTCGGGTCCCGGTGCCACCAACCTGGTCACCCCGCTGGCCGACGCCCAGATGGACTCGATCCCCGTCGTCGCCATCACCGGGCAGGTTGGGCGCGGCCTGATCGGCACCGATGCCTTCCAGGAGGCCGACATCTCGGGCATCACGATGCCGATCACCAAGCACAATTTCCTGGTCCGCAACGGCGACGACATTCCCCGGGTGCTGGCCGAGGCCTTCCACATCGCCTCCTCGGGGCGTCCGGGCGCGGTGCTCGTGGACATCCCCAAGGACGTGCTGCAGGGCCAGTGCACGTTCAGCTGGCCCCCCCGCATGGATCTGCCCGGCTACAAGCCGAACACCAAGCCGCACAACCGGCAGGTCCGTGAGGCCGCCAAGCTGATCGCCGCCGCGAACAAACCGGTGCTGTACGTGGGCGGCGGAGTCATCCGCGGCGAGGCGAGCGAGCAGCTGCGCGAGCTGGCCGAGCTGACCGGCATCCCGCTGGTCACCACGTTGATGGCGCGCGGCGCGTTTCCCGACAGCCATCCGCAGAACCTCGGCATGCCCGGCATGCACGGCACCGTGGCCGCGGTGGCCGCGCTACAGCGCAGCGACCTGCTGATCGCGCTGGGCACCCGGTTCGACGATCGGGTGACCGGACAGCTCGACTCGTTCGCCCCCGAGGCCAAGGTCATCCACGCCGACATCGACCCCGCCGAGATCGGCAAGAACCGGCACGCCGATGTGCCGATCGTCGGCGACGTCAAAGCCGTCATCACCGACCTCATCGCGATGCTGCAACATCACCCGGACGCTCCCGGCCCCGCAACCCCAGACATGACCGACTGGTGGGCGTATCTGCATAGCGTCCAGTCCACCTATCCGCTGAGCTACGGTCCGCAGAGCGACGGCAGCCTGAGCCCGGAATACGTGATCGAGAAGCTGGGCGAGATCGCCGGCCCGGACGCGGTGTACGTCGCGGGCGTCGGCCAGCACCAGATGTGGGCGGCGCAGTTCATCTCCTACGAAAAGCCGCGCACCTGGCTCAATTCCGGCGGGCTGGGCACCATGGGGTTCGCCATTCCGGCGGCCATGGGCGCCAAGATCGCCCACCCGGATGCGGAGGTCTGGGCGATCGACGGCGACGGCTGCTTCCAGATGACCAACCAGGAGCTGGCCACCTGCGCGATCGAGGGCGCGCCGATCAAGGTGGCGCTGATCAACAACGGCAACCTGGGCATGGTGCGGCAGTGGCAGACGCTGTTCTACCAGGAGCGGTACTCGCAAACCGACCTGGCCACGCACTCACACCGGATCCCGGACTTCGTGAAGCTGGCCGAGGCGCTGGGGTGCGTCGGATTGCGTTGCGAGCGTGAGGAAGACGTCGTCGACGTGATCAACCAGGCGCGTGCGATCAACGACCGCCCGGTGGTGATCGACTTCATCGTCGGCGCCGACGCGCAGGTGTGGCCGATGGTCGCAGCCGGCACCAGCAACGACGAGATTCAGGCCGCCCGCGGCATTCGCCCGCTGTTCGACGACGAAAGCGAAGGGCACGCCTGATGCGCGCCGGCGACGATGCAGAGCGTAGCGATGAGGAGGAGCGGCGCATATGAGCGCGAAAACGCACACGTTGTCGGTGCTGGTCGAGGACAAACCCGGCGTGCTCGCGCGGGTGGCGGCGCTGTTCTCGCGGCGCGGCTTCAACATCGAGTCGCTGGCCGTCGGCGCGACCGAGCAGAAGGACATGTCGCGGATGACCATCGTGGTCTCCGCCGAGGAGACCCCGCTCGAGCAGATCACCAAGCAGCTCAACAAGCTGATCAACGTGATCAAGATCATCGAGCAGGACGACGACAACTCGGTGTCCCGCGAGTTGTCGCTGATCAAGGTGCGGGCCGATGCCGGCACCCGCAGCCAGGTGATCGAAGCGGTAAACCTGTTTCGCGCCAAGGTGATTGACGTATCACCGGAATCGCTGACCATCGAGGCCACCGGTGACCGCGGCAAGATCGAGGCGTTCCTGCGCGTGCTGGAGCCGTTCGGCATCCGTGAGATCGCCCAATCCGGAATGGTGTCGCTGTCCCGCGGTCCGCGCGGTATCGGCACCGCCAAGTAGCCCAAGCAAAGGAGATATGCACGTGCCAACACAGGCATTAGAGATGTTCTACGACGACGACGCAGACCTGACGATCATCCAGGGCCGCAAGGTCGGTGTGATCGGATACGGAAGCCAAGGGCACGCGCACTCGCTGAGCCTGCGCGACTCGGGCGTGCAGGTGCGCGTCGGGCTCAAGGAGGGTTCGAAGTCCCGAGCGAAGGTCGAGGAGCAGGGCCTGGACGTCGACACCCCCGCCGAGGTCGCCAAGTGGGCCGACATCATCATGCTGCTGGCCCCCGACACCGCCCAGGCCGACATCTTCAAAAACGACATCGAGCCCAACCTCAAGGCCGGCGACGCTTTGTTTTTCGGTCACGGGCTCAACATCCACTTCGACCTGATCAAGCCGCCCGGCGACGTCACCGTCGCGATGGTCGCCCCCAAGGGACCCGGCCACCTGGTGCGCCGCCAGTTCGTCGACGGCAAGGGCGTGCCCTGCCTGATCGCGGTCGACCAGGACCCGACCGGCAAGGGGGAGGCGCTGGCGCTGTCCTACGCCAAGGCCATCGGCGGCACGCGCGCCGGAGTCATCAAGACGACCTTCAAGGACGAGACCGAAACCGACCTGTTCGGTGAGCAGGCCGTGTTATGCGGCGGCACAGAGGAATTGGTGAAGGCCGGCTTCGACGTGATGGTCGAGGCGGGCTATCCGCCGGAGATGGCGTACTTCGAGGTGCTGCACGAGCTCAAGCTGATCGTCGACCTGATGTACGAGGGTGGCATCGCCCGGATGAACTACTCGGTGTCCGACACCGCGGAGTTCGGGGGATACCTATCGGGTCCGCGCGTGATCGACGCCGACACCAAGGACAGGATGCGCGCCATCCTGCGCGACATCCAGGACGGCAGCTTCACCAAGAAGCTGGTCGCCAACGTCGAGGGCGGCAATAAGCAGCTCGAGGCCCTGCGCAAAGAGAACGCCGAGCACCCC
>NZ_JAOPWB010000129.1 GCF_025965855.1 Mycobacterium sp.
AGGTCGTTGAGGAGAACGAGCTCGACGCGGCGAACCTGGGTGTAGACAGACGCCGGGAAACGTCGCAGGGTGGCTTCCAGGACGAGGACCCCGGTGAGGAATCCCGCGAACAGACCGCTGAATAGCACGCTGGCCAACAGTGCGATCCTGGCGACGGTGTCAGCGCTCCGCCGCAACGGCGGTTTCCCTACGCTGCCGGACGATGCGGAAGGGACAGAGTGGATCTCGGGTGCGCTCATGGCATCTCTCGCGGTGCGGTGTCGACGGTGGGTGGGTAGTTTGGTGCCATCAGCGCTGCGGGCAGGTGCTGGCTGGGTGTCGGCGGCGGGTTCTGGAATGCCGCGGCGTGATCGACAGCCCATTGCGCGTAGGTGCGTGCGGGGCGGCCGAGGATCTTGTCCACGGCGTCGGTGATGGGGGCCGCCCTATCCAGCTCGCGGGCGTAACGGGCCATCATCGCCTCGGCGAAGGGCCGTGGAAGTCCGTGCGCGACCATCCCGTCCGCGGCCTCCGCCGGCGAGATCTCCTGGTAGCGCAGCGGCCTGCCGATCACCTCACCGATCGTGGCGACCATCTCCGCGTGGGTAAGCGATTGCGGACCGGTCACCGAAATCTTTTGCCCGGCAAGGCTGTTGTCGAGCAGCGCCGCGGCCAGCACCGAGGCCACGTCCAGTTCGTGGATGGGGGCGTCGGCGAAGCCGGCATGCGGCCCGCGTATGACGTCGCCGTTTCGGGCCTGCGCGGCGAACATCGTCAGTGTGCTGGCCGCAAACGAACCAGACCGCACGCTCACCCGGCCCCGACCGCTGCGGGTGACTGATTTCTCGACCTCATTGCGGTCACCGTTGAACCGGGGCGGCTGCCTTACCCGATCGTCATCGACATTGAGTGCCGCCAGCACGGCGACATCTTTGACGCCGCGCTCAGCGGCTATCCCCAGCAGCGTCGGTGCCGCTGGCCCGATCGCACGCGGGTGCACGGATAGTGACGCGACACCGTGCAGCGCCGTGGCGATCGTCTCCGGCCGTGACAGATCACCGCGAACCACCTCGACGCCCGGCGCTGATCCGTCGAGCTGCGTACCGATGTGACGAGCCAGCGCGCGGAGCTGCTCGCCGGCGGACGACAGCAGATGGACGAGGGGCCGGCCGATAATGCCGGTCGCGCCGGTGGCGAGTATCACGGCTGATCCTTTCGCTTGCTTGACCGGACGCGCCGCTGTAGTGAACTGTGGCCGGAAGGTTTGCAGGGTCTGGGTTTTGGAAAGGGTGCCCGGCTGCCGTGGGCGCTACGGCGAAGGAGCGGTCCGGGCCGGGTGCACGGCGGGCTTTGCGAACGCCTCGCGGCGGATCATTTGCCACACCGTGGGTGTGTGTTGGGTGGTCGAGACGACGGCGGTTTTGCCGATGGTGGCCCGGTCGTCGGCCAGGGCGAGCAGGTAGTGGGCCAGATCGATGCGCGCGGTGAATGCACCGACGGGATCGACCTCTCCGGCGTGGTAGGCGGTCGGTTCAGGCAGGTCAAACAGGCCCGAGGGCCGCAGGATCGTCCAGTCCAGGCCGCTGCTGCGCACGATTGTCTCCATCCGGCGCATGTCTTCATAGACGGTTTTGCCGAGGGTGCGGGTGATGATCGGCTCGATCAGCCGGATCGCCAGCGGGCTGCGACTACGCCGAGTGCTGAAGGCGGCGGTTGAGCTGACTACGGCCAGTCGCCGCACCCCCGTGCAGTGCATGGCGGCGACGATGTTGGCGGTGCCGACCGAATACGTGTCGACGGGTTCGCGGGTGAACGAGACGCCCAGGGTTGACAGCACCGCGTCGGCACCGGCGACCACCTCCCTAACCGCGGCCCCGTCGCGCACATCTAGCCCGGCGACGGTCAAATGCGGTTCCCTTAGCGGGAAGTCGCCCGGCTGGCGGGTCACCGCCACGACGCGGTGCCCGGCCGCCAGGGCCTGTTGGATCAACAGCCGGCCGGTCTGGCCGTTGGCCCCGAAAACCACGATCTTCATGGCGCCTCCATAGTCACTATCGATGATCATCATAGATGATGACTATCATGTCAAGTGTTAGTCTACGCGGCATGACTGCGGCGTTGGGACTGTCCGTTATCGGCGGCCAGCGCCAGGAGCACCGCGTAAGTGCGCGGGTCCGCACCTGGTGGGAGCCAGCCGGCGCCGGAAGTCGGTGGCGATATGCGAGTTCGGCGATGCCCGGGGGACGAGCGCATCCCGGTTCTGCTTGCCGAGCTGGGGGCGCATGCGCGTCGTGAGCTTCCCTCGTATCTGCTGGCCAAGATCGACAAACCTGCGCGGCTATGGCGCTCAGCCGCGTCGGCGACGCCCCGTATTCGGACCCGGATTATTCGTGGGCACAGGGGCAGGGACGGGACTGAGTTAGCCGGCTGTCGCGACTTCGCGCACGACATCGAGACTGGCGAATTCCGTCGCCTTGATCACCCTGCGGAGCATGAACCGGATGAGCGCCGGCATATCGGACGCGTTGTCATCTCGGTAGACCCGCGGGGAGCCCACCTGATACCGCCGGCGTCGAGTTTCGAGTTCGCAGCCCCCCGCGGCGATCACGTTGCGCAACCAGTCGGTGTCCGAGCCGTAGGTCAGGGCAATCAGGTAGCCTCCCTGACGCCTGAAGGCCCACAGCGGGGTCCGAAAGATCCGCCCGGATCTGCGGCCGCGATGTATGACGACCGCCCACCCGGGTGCCCAGGGAGCGATGAATTTGGTGACCCGATTGAGCCCGATCCTATTGGCACGGGCGAGCCATGCTGGAGCTGGCATCGTAGAACTCCTCACTTGTCGAATTTTGTTGACGTGCGGGCGAAAGGAGTCGGAGAGCGTCTGCTGACCGTCAGCCCCCGGGCCGCGGTAAGTCCAAGCTCGGTCAGCCGAGGGGACCGACGGCAGCCGGTGCGTGTCCTCATGTACTGGCGCGCATTGATTTCGCCAGTGCGCGTGGCTCATTGGCTGCACAAGGCGAGCGGTGTCGTGGCCCGCGCGGGGATGGCCCATGCCACACCGCACCGCTGAAGGGACCATAGTCACGCATTCAGATTATCACACAGTAGTGCAATCATCTTCCAGTGCTATGTTCTCATGGCGGGCACGATGGGCGGCGAGCATGCACGCCGCGCCGATCCGTTTGTCGGCGAACGGGATTTCGCTCGTTGGTGTGGAGATGCTCGGGACCGCGGTCGACGTCGTTGAAGAAGATCGTCTCTGGCGGTAAGCGGCGGTTGACGGCAGTCGTTGCCGTTCAATAGATCCAAGGATTGCGATCTCTCTCGAGCACACGCCCGATCGGTTTCCGTATGCGCGCTGTGCGTCGCCAAAGACGCGAAGCCCTTCGCTCCGCGCGCTCTTCCGTCCGATTGACGATGTTGCCCCCGGGATGGGCTTCAGTCCCGCAGAGGCCACACAGGCCACGCGACTGGCGGGGCTGCCAGCGCGGGGCCGGTCGCACCGACCCTGAGCTTCCGCTTCGGCAGGCCGCCAGGAGTGTCTCAATATCTCGGCTCTGAGTTCGCTAGGGCCCCGGCGCAATCGAACATCCGAGATTTCGTTGGCATTCGCGCTCGTACTTTAGGCGACGGCTTGTGAATGGGCGTCGCAGTCGGCTACGGCGTCGCGCCGCCGGAGCGAAAGCAGCTGTCGATAGACGCCAAACGATAGGGTGAACGGGTCGCACCACGACGGTATTCCACCCACCAGGTGGAGCCCGGTCACCATGATGATCGATGCTGTGGCAACAGGTTGCGACCTGAAGTACCGGTGCGCCGCGTCGGACAGCTGCTCGTCATCGATGGCGATCAGGTCATAGGCGGCCACGCCGGCAGCCAGTGCCAGCCAGGCTCGGTCGGAGTGACGCATCCTTGGATCCCTTGTGTCTTAGACGACTAGTGACAACGCTGGGAAGTTCACCGACTCGGCATCCCTCAGCCGAGGTGCGCCGACAGGAGCCAACCCGGCACCGAGCTGCGGCCGTTGACTTCGGCCCTGAATTCGACGCCAGGCAAACCGGCGAAACCGTGGGGCAGGTTGGCATGGAGGCGGGCGGGCGCGATGTCCTCGATCACCCAGTACTGCGACACCACCTCGTACAGCTCGTCGGAGGTGACGGCGAAGGGCGGGCTGTCGGGCATTCCTGCGCGGTCGAACAACAGCACGAAGTAGGACGCACCCGGCGCGGCGGCGCGCACGATGGACTGCTGGTAGCCCTCCCGCAGCTCGACGGGGATTGAGTGAAACAGCGTGCTGTCCACGATGGTGCCAAACCGGCGGTCATACCCGGTAAACGAGCTGATGTCGCCGACCGCGAAGCTGGCGTTGATCAGACCGCGCCGTGCGGCCTCGGCCCGGGCCAGGCCGATTGCAGTAGGCGAAAGGTCTAGGCCCACCGTGGTGTAACCGCGCTCGGCGAGATACAGCGATACCGCGGCCTCGCCGCAGCCAACGTCGAGGACGTCGCCGTGAAACTTGCCCTGCTCGATTAGCGCGGCCAGTTCGGGCTGTGGCTCACCCAGGCTCCACGGCGGCACACCTGGCCCAAGCCGGGCAGTCTCGCCGCGGTAGGCCGCGTCGAATTCGAAATCTTGTGGTGCGGTCATGATCCTCCTCAGGCTGTTCGAAACGGGTCAGCTCAGCGCGAGAGCGAACGCGCTGGGGTTGTTCTCGTGCAGCGTCAGAGCAAGGCCTGCGACGTTGAGCGCCAGGAAAACATTCGCGAGGTAAAACTGTGGGCTGTAGTCGCTGGCACGGATGTGGGTGTAGAGGGCGCACACGAAAAACAAGACCAGCCCGATCGCGGCGGCCACCCCCAACGGGCGAAAAGCCAGGCCTGCGGCCAGGCCCAGCGCTCCGGCAGTCTTCAGCGTCCCAATCGGGAACGTGAGCCACGAAACGGGTACGCCGGCCTTGGCCATTCCGGGAACGATGGCCTGCATATGCAGCAGGGCCGCGATGCCCGAGAAGCCGTTGGCGGCCACGGCGATCAGAGTCACGGTGAGATAGGCGGTGCTCATGTCGGGACTTCCTCTCCGGTATGGAGTCCATCTGCCACACCTACGTTTGTGTCGTTTTGGACGGCGCGCCAGCGCGATTCGGCCGTGCACGTGGTGCCTCGGCGAATCGAGATGTTCCCGTCCGATGCCCCGGCCGTGAGGAACCCCGATCAACTAGTCACGATACGTTATTATCATCTGTCATGATGATCATGTCAACTGTTGATGACTGAAGTGACTGGGCGACCGTCGACTCACCTCGGAGCCGACGCGTTGTCCGCCCCGCCGAGCGCACGGTATGTCGTCCTATGGAACTCAGCTCCGTTTTCGACGGTGCCCTTGACGGGGTGTGCTGTTGACCGGGATTGCGTTGAGCCGTAAGACGCTGTCGACGATTGTTTCCGCGTACTTCTCATCGATGTCGAGTCCGGCGAATAGTCGCCGGTACATCAGGGGTCCCGCCAGTTGATCGATGGTCAGCGGGATATCGGTGTCGGATCGGAGTTCACCGCGCGTCATGGCGGCCGCCAGGATCGCTCGAAATCCGGCAGAGCCGGATCGGTACAGGTCTTCTTTGAGGGAGGCGAATGTGGGGTCGAATGGTGCTCGTTCCAGCACGGCGCGCATGGTGCGTTCGCTAGCCGGATCGTGGAGCAATCGTCGCAAACCGTTCAGTTCTCTGATCAGATCGGCGCGCAGATCTTCGGTACGTGCCGTCCGTGCCTGGCCGATCCGCTGCACGATCGCGTCGTGGATGAGCGATGCCACGTCGGGCCAGTGCCGATACAGCGTGGTGCGGCCAACGCCGCTGCGGCTCGCGACGGCGACGTGGGTGACGCCGGTCCAGCCGTGCTCGGCGAGCAGTTCCTGGACGGCGGACAGGGCGGCCTGACGGCTCCTCACCACCCGGGGGTCCGAGCCGCGATCCAGCGCCGCCTGGCTGGGATGGACTTTGCTCACTGAAACTTCCCTCCGCAATGGTCGGGTGATCACGCCCTTGTGGGACATCTTGCACCAAACCACACTCTGGTACATACTGTTCCATATCTATGGGACAGTTTGTTTCACACATTGTGGGTACAGAACGCCGGCTGCAGTCCATCTCGGGCAGGGCACAAGGCTTTTCGCCCCCGCGCGGGCGGAGCCCGGCCGACCTCTGGGACGGGCGTTGGAGGTGATCACGGTGGCGCACCCGAGCGTGGTGACGGAGGTGTCGACACCGCGCCGCGCAATTACCGAGCGCGCCACCCTGCGCCAGGTTCTCACCGGAGGCAGCCACATGACATGAACTAGCAACGCCGCTGCCTCGCCTGTCAGGCCATCCGAGGATGCGGCGAAATCTCCGGCCTAGTGGTCATTGGTCCTCGCAGCACTGTGGGCGCCGCACCACGACGCCGACGCCGGTCCGCGGCCTCGGGCAGGAAGCCGGACGAGGCCAACAGCCAAGAAAAACAACGCGGACCCACCGTGCGAGGGTCCAAACACCGAGAAGGAAACGTTCATGGACCGTCCTGACGTCACGATGATGTTCGTGGTACACAACGCATTGCGCCGCGATCTCGCCCGTATGCAAGCGGCGGCAGCACACGCCGGTGATCCGGCTGCGCGCACGGCGTTACGTGCCGGCTGGGCGACGTTCAGCCGATACTTGACGGTTCACCACACCGCCGAGGACCAAATGCTGTGGCCGCCAATGCAGGCACAGCTCGGCGGCCGGCCCGACGAAACGGACCTGCTCGTCGAGATGGCCGACGAGCATTCCCGGCTCGATCCGGTGATGCGAGAGATCGACGACGACCTAGCCCAGGGACCTCCCTCGCGCCTGGTCGCGCTGTTCGGCGAACTCGCGGCGGTGCTGACCGGGCATCTCGAGCACGAGGAGGCCGCGGCATTGCCGCTCGTGCAGGAGATCCTGACCATGCGGGAGTGGAAGGCGTTCGGCGACGATCAGCGTCGCCGCATCGGCCTCAACGGCGCGGGGTGGTTCTTCCCGTGGCTGCTCGATGCCACTCCGCCGGCCACCCGGGACAAGGTGCTCGGCATCGTCCCGCCCCCGCTGCGGCTGATCTACCGGCTGATCTGGGAGCCACGGTATCGACGTCAGTCACCCTGGCCACGCGAACCGTCGGCTCACCGCTGACGTTGCAAACCAACCCGGCTCGACCCGCGGTCCGGTCTCGTGCATGAGATTCGGGCAAGCGCCGGGCCCCGTTGTAATTCACTCGTATTTAGGAGGACTGATGAAAACCTTGCTGATGAGCACC
>NZ_JAOPWB010000144.1 GCF_025965855.1 Mycobacterium sp.
CCGGTGCGATCGACCCCGATGATCAATGCGAAGCCGCCGTCGCGGGCCGCCCGCACGAAAGTCGGGTCGTTGGCGACGACGGCGCACCGGTCCGGCCGAACCGACAGCTCGTCGGCCGCCTCGCTCAGGGTGTCAGGGGAGAAGAACCCGACGCCCACGCCGGCCTCCCGTAGCTGCCGGATCAGGGTGTGCGCGGAATCCAACGCGGCTTCGAACAGCACCGCGTCGTGGCGGCGCGGGTCGATGATGACCGGCATTCACCAACCTTCTCACGGTGCCGGGCACCGCCGAGCCCGGGTCAGTAAGGCGCCGACGGCCGCGCCCGTTGCGCCTGGCTCGGATGCATGCGGGCCGCGCGCTTGCGCCGATGGTCCTTGCTGAACAGCAACACCGAATCCTGGCTCAGGGCCACCATCCGCGCCATGCCCAATTCGATGCCCGCGGCCAACTGCCTGACGTCGGCGGCGGCGTCGTATTCGGCGGTGATGCCGAACACCACTTCGTCGCCGTAGCTGAGCACCGCGACCCCGCTGCTCAGCGCCACTGCGGTCGGGGGGATCGGCAGCAGGCGCTCCATCGTCTGGCCCATCAGCCGCAGCTGGTGGCGTGGCCCGGGGGCGTGGGTCCCCAGCGTCACGATGGCGGCGTGCGGCAGCCGGGTCAGCATTTGTAACACATTGCTGCGCAACAGGGTTGGCAGGCAGTTGAGCGCCGACTCCACCAAGCCGGGTTGACGCTTGCCGGCCTGCTGGACCTTCCAACGGTCGTGCACCGTGCGCAGCTGCCGGACCGGGTCGTCGTGCTCGACGGGCAGGTACGGAAGCATCGCCGAACGCACCGGCGTCGGCACCAGGGTGCGCAGCGAGTCCGCCCGCGGTTCTTCGCCGCGGCACAGCAGGACCCTCCGGAAGCCCTCGGTGATGGCCGCCAGGGCAACGTCGTTGACGGTCACACTGAACTTGCGGCACACCTTGTCGACGTCGGCGACGGGCACCCGCACCGTGCCGTACCGGCGCATGACCGGCTCGGCCGAAAGCCGCTCCGTCGGCCACATCGCCCCGAACATGGTGCCGGCCACCGCGGCGGCCCGCCCCAGGGCGTCGGCCCAGCCGGGCCGCGGCTCCGACGAAACCTGCGCGACGCCAACATGATTGGCGAACGTGTCGCCGCCGGCGTCGTCGCAGAGCCTGGCCAGCAGGTGGGCGGCGTCGGCCACGCCGTGGTGGGTCTTCATCAACATCGCCCACCGGTTGCCCTTCAGGCCCTCGATGACCCAGCACTCCCACGGCGGACGGTCCAGGTCGAGGGGACGCTCCAGGGCGTAGGCGATGGCCTGGGACAGTTGGGCTTCGTCGCCGGGGCGCGGGATCGCCACGCGGCGCACGTGATGGGCGACGTCGAATTCCGGGTAGTCGATCCACTCGAAGTTCTGCGCCCGCAGCAACTGCGTGCATCGCGGAATCGACCGGACCCGTTCCGCCAGAAGCTCTTTCAGCTGTCCATAAGCGGGGACGTCGCCATCCACGATGGCGACCGCGCCGATCGCCAGGCTCGCGTGCTGATCGGGATCCTGAGCCTTGAGGTAGGCCGTATCCAGTGTTTTCACTTGTGACATGCTCAGTCCCCGCCCTCGTTTTTTGACCTCGTACCAGTATCTGTGCGGCGCCTCATGCGCGGTAGCTCCGCAGCGTTAAGAGCTTGTTTAGGAGTTGAAGATCCGTTTAACAACCGTTGTCCTGGGCCGTGGTTAAATCGAACATACATTCGATACACTGTCATACGTGGGCTGGTTTAACGGGCCGCTGAGCTGGGCGGAAATGGAGCGGGTGCTCGACGGCAAGCCGCGCCATGCCGGCGCGCCGGCGGAGCCCCCGGAGGACGCCCCCCTGTCGCGCAAGCGCGGGACGTACCAGCCGCCAGTCGACACCCGGCCGTCCCGCTCGTCGGTCGCGTATGCCGAGTTGCACGCGCATTCGGCGTTCAGCTTCCTCGACGGCGCCAGCACCCCCGAGGAGATGGTCGAGGAGGCTTCCCGGCTGGGCATGCGCGCCCTGGCGCTCACCGACCACGACGGCCTGTACGGGGCGGTGCGGTTCGCCGAAGCGGCCGCCGAACTCGACCTGAGCACCGTGTTCGGCGCCGAGCTGTCGCTGGGGCCGGGCGCCCGCACGGAGACGCCGGATCCGGCCGGCCCGCACCTGCTGGTGCTGGCCCGCGGCCCGGAGGGTTACCGACGGCTGTCGCGCCAACTGGCCGCGGCGCATCTGGCCGGCGGGGAGAAGGGCAAGCCGCGCTACGACGTCGACGCGCTGACCGAGGGCGCCGGCGGGCATTGGCACATCCTGACCGGATGCCGTAAAGGCACTGTGCGCCTAGCGCTTTCCGACGGCGGCCCGGAGGCGGCCGAGCGGGCGCTGGCCGACCTGGTGGACCGGTTCGGGGCGAACCGGGTCAGCATCGAGCTGACCCATCACGGTCACCCGCTCGACGACGAACGCAACGCGGCGCTGGCCGCCCTCGCGCCGCGCTTCGGCGTCGGGGTCATCGCCACCACCGGGGCGCACTTCGCCCATCCGTCGCGCGGCCGGCTGGCCATGGCAATGGGTGCCATCCGGGCCCGGCATTCCCTGGATTCCGCCGCCGGATGGCTCGCCCCGCTGGGTGGTTCGCACCTGCGGTCCGGCGAGGAGATGGCCCGGTTGTTCGCGCAGCGGCCCGAAACTGTGACGGCCGCCGCCGAACTCGGCGAACAGTGCGCGTTCGGGCTGGCACTCATCGCGCCGCAGCTGCCGCCGTTCGACGTGCCCAACGGGCACACCGAGGACAGCTGGTTGCGGCACTTGACCATGGCGGGAGCGCGCGACCGCTACGGGCCGACCGAAAGCGCACCCCGCGCCTACTCCCAGATCGAGCGCGAACTGAAAGTCATTGCCCAACTGACATTTCCGGGTTACTTCCTGGTGGTGCACGACATCGCCCGGTTCTGCCGGGAGAACAACATCCTGTGTCAGGGCAGGGGATCGGCGGCCAATTCCGCGGTCTGTTACGCCCTCGGTGTCACCGCGGTCGATCCGGTGGCCAACGAGCTGCTGTTCGAGCGCTTCCTATCGCCGGCCCGCGACGGGCCGCCCGACATCGACATGGACATCGAATCGGACCAGCGCGAAAAGGTCATCCAGTACGTCTACGACAAGTACGGCCGGGACTACGCCGCCCAGGTCGCCAACGTCATCACCTACCGTGGCCGGATCGCGGTGCGCGACATGGCCCGCGCCCTGGGATTTTCGCAGGGCCAGCAGGACGCGTGGAGCAAGCAGATCAGCCATTGGAACGGGCTGGCCGATTCGCCCGATATCGAGGACATCCCGCCGCAGGTGATCGACCTGGCGACCCAGATCCGGAATCTGCCGCGGCACATGGGCATCCATTCCGGCGGCATGGTGATCTGCGACCGCCCGATCGCCGATGTGTGCCCGGTGGAGTGGGCGCGCATGGAGAATCGCAGCGTCCTGCAATGGGACAAAGACGACTGCGCGGCAATCGGTTTGGTGAAATTCGACCTGCTGGGTCTGGGCATGCTCTCGGCGCTGCACTACGCCATCGACCTGGTGGCCGAGCACAAGGGCATCCGGGTGGACCTGGCCCGCCTCGACCTCTCCGAACCGGCGGTGTACGAGATGCTGTCCCGCGCCGATTCGGTCGGCGTGTTCCAGGTGGAGTCGCGGGCGCAGATGGCCACGTTGCCCAGACTGCGGCCGCGGATCTTTTACGACCTGGTGGTGGAGGTCGCTCTGATCCGTCCCGGGCCCATCCAGGGCGGGTCGGTGCACCCCTACATCCGGCGGCGCAACGGCATCGACCCGGTCGTCTACGACCACCCATCCATGGAATCCGCGCTGCGAAAGACGCTGGGGGTGCCGCTTTTTCAGGAACAGCTGATGCAGCTGGCGGTAGACTGCGCCGGCTTTTCCGGCGCCGAGGCCGACCAGCTGCGGCGCGCCATGGGCTCCAAGCGTTCGGCCGAGCGCATGCGACGGCTGCGCGGCCGGTTCTACGAGGGCATGCGCGCGCTGCACGGCGCCCCCGACGACGTGATCGACCGGACCTACGAAAAGCTGGAGGCCTTCGCCAATTTCGGCTTCCCCGAAAGCCATGCGCTGTCCTTCGCGTCGCTGGTGTTCTACTCGTCGTGGTTCAAGCTGCACCACCCGGCGGCGTTCTGCGCGGCGCTGCTGCGCGCGCAGCCGATGGGTTTCTATTCGCCACAGTCGCTGGTGGCCGACGCGCGCCGGCACGGCGTGACGGTGCACGGCCCGGACGTCAACGCCAGCCTGGCACACGCCACCTTGGAACAGGCCGGGACGGAGGTTCGGCTGGGTTTGGGCGCCGTCCGCCATATCGGCGACGACCTCGCCGAGCAGCTTGTCGAGGAGCGAAAGGCCAACGGCCCGTTTGCATCCCTGCTGGACCTGACGACCCGGCTGCAGCTTTCCGTGCCGCAGACCGAGGCGCTGGCCACGGCCGGGGCGCTGGGCTGCTTCGGCATGTCCCGGCGGGAGGGGCTGTGGGCGGCCGGGGCCGCCGCCACCCAACGACCGGACCGGTTGCCCGGCGTGGGGTCGTCGTCGCACGTCCCGGCGCTGCCGGGGATGAGCGAGCTGGAGCTGGCCGCCGCCGACGTGTGGGCCACCGGCATCTCCCCGGACAGTTACCCGACGCAGTTCCTGCGCGAGGACCTGGACGCGATGGGCGTGGTGCCCGCCGAGGCGCTGCTGGGCGTGCCTGACGGCGACCGCGTGCTGATCGCCGGCGCGGTGACCCACCGGCAACGGCCCGGGACGGCCCAGGGGGTGACGTTCCTCAACCTCGAGGACGAGACCGGGATGGTCAACGTGCTCTGCACGCCGGGGGTGTGGGCGCGGCATCGCAAACTGGCCAACACGGCGCCGGCGCTGCTGGTCCGCGGGCAGGTGCAAAACGCCAGCGGCGCGGTCACCGTCGTCGCCGAGCGGCTGGGCCGCATCACCCTGGCGATGGGCTCGAAGTCGCGCGACTTCCGCTGACAGCCTTCGTCGAGCGCGCGCAGAATGCCGGCAATGCCCGGCGTGTCGCGTACAGACACGCACGCTCGCGAGTGGATCGCTAGCCCGTGGGTGTGGTCCACACCTTGGTCGGGGTGATCGTCAGCCGGGTGCTGTAGGAGCCCATCGCATCGGTCAGGCCGAAGTTCGCCGCGTCCTCGCTGTACTTCGCCCAGTACGGCTGGTCGTCTCGGCAGTCGACGCCGGTGGCGTCCACCGTGGCGATCCCGCCGACGACGATGATTCCGCCGCCATGGCCGTCGGAATCCAGGTTCAGGCTCACCTTGGGGTGCGCCTTGATGTGGGCGACCTTGGCCGCCTGCGGCATGGAGTAGACCGTCAGCCTGGCGCCGTCGAAGTAGAACCAGATCAGCCGCGGAACCGGTTGCCCCGATTTCGCGACGGTGGTCAGCCACCCATAGTGGTCGGAGATAAGCCTGCTGGAAACCTCTTGTGTCAGTTCGACGCTCATGGCACGAATCTAGCCCGAAGGTAGTCTCCACACATGACCCTCAACCTGTCCGTCGACGAAGTCCTCACCACCACCCGCTCGGTCCGCAAGCGCCTCGACTTCGACAAGCCGGTAAGCCGCGAGGTGCTGATGGAATGCCTGGACCTCGCGCTGCAGGCGCCCACCGGTTCCAACTCGCAGGGCTGGCAGTGGGTGTTCGTCGAGGACGACGAAAAGAAGAAGGCGATCGGCGACATCTACCGGGCCCGTGCCCTCCCCTACCTCAGCTCGCCGTCAGCCGAATACCCTGAGGGCGACACTCGCGGTGAGCGGATGGGCAAGGTCCGTGACTCCGCCACCTATCTCGCCGAGCGCATGCACGAGGCGCCGGTGCTGTTGATCCCATGTCTGGAGGGCCGGGGCGAGCAGGCGCCGTTGAGCGGCGTGTCGTTCTGGGCCTCGCTGTTCCCGGCGGTCTGGAGTTTCTGTCTGGCGCTGCGCTCCCGGGGGCTGGGTTCCTGCTGGACGACGCTGCACTTGCTCGACGACGGCGAGCAGCAGGCGGCCGAGGTACTCGGCATTCCCTACGACAAATACAGCCAGGGTGGCCTGTTTCCGATCGCCTACACCAAGGGCACCGACTTCCGGCCGGCCAAGCGGCTGCCGGCCGAGCAGCTCACGCACTGGAACGCCTGGTAAGTCAGGTCGCCAGCGGCCACACCTCGACGACCCCGTGCGCGACAGCACAGGGGGTTTGGCTCACACGCTCGATCGCCGCGTCGAGGTCGTCGGCCTCCAACACCGCGAACCCGGCGATCGGTAACGCTGATTGCAGGTACGGCCCGGGCTCGGTCTGCACGCCGGAGGTCTCGGGATTGCGCACCTGAACGGGGCGTCCGGCAATTCCGATCAGCGCCCCGGCCGCGCGCAACTCGTCGTCGCGCGCGTGCGCGGCCTCTTTGCATTCGTCGCCCACGCGGTTGTACCCAGCCGCGTCCCCGTA
Source organism: Mycobacterium sp. (assembly GCF_025965855.1). Classification (GTDB taxonomy): domain Bacteria; phylum Actinomycetota; class Actinomycetes; order Mycobacteriales; family Mycobacteriaceae; genus Mycobacterium. The sequence continues at coordinate 6,536 of NZ_JAOPWB010000144.1, forward strand.
ACCGATCGTGATGAATGTAGCCATATCAATGCTGACTCGCGCGCGGCCCAGTATTCATCGGGTCAAACGGCCCCGCTGTACCCGTTCTGGCGCCAGGCCTCGTAGACGGCGATCGCGGCCGCATTGGACAGGTTCAGCGAGCGCCGGCCCGCCAGCATCGGGATGCGCACCTGACGGGTGATGTGGGCGTCGGCCAGGGTCGCCGCGTCCAGCCCGTCGGGTTCCGGCCCGAACATCAACACGTCGCCCGCGCGGTATGCGACGTCAGCAAACGACGTGGCCGCGTGCGCGGTGAACGCGACGACCCGCGCCGGCAACAGCGCATCCCACGCGGCCTGCAGCGACGGATGCACGGTGACCGACGCGAGGTCGTGATAGTCCAGGCCGGCTCGCCGCAGTTTGGGCTCGGACAGGTCGAAACCCAGCGGCTCGACCAAATGCAATTCGGCACCGGTGGCGGCTGCCGTCCGGATCGCATTACCCGTGTTGGGAGCGATGCGCGGGGTGACAAACAACAGTTTGAACACAACAAAATTCCCTCCCGATATGCGGGTCTTTCGAAGGTTACGTCTATCCAGGTCAACCGAGGACTCGACCTCTGGAGCATCAACCGCGTCGAAGGAATGCGATCACCGAACAATGCTGGCGCTTGGACGTTCAACATGAGAGTGCCTGCCGAGATCAGACAGCAATCGCTCTGGTTGGAGTAGCCAAATACTCTATCGAGCTTTCATATCGGGCGATAAACGTCTATAGGACAACGGATTTGTCGGATCGCCACGAAAGGAAGAAGCATGTCGAACTTAACTGTGGCAGCATCGGTGCCAGAAGCCCTGGTAGCCCACTTAAAAGAGATTGAGAAGCTACCCGGTGTGCGGGTGAATCGCATTCCAGTGGTGACGTCACCGGTCACTCAGCGTGAGATCCTTGACGCCGCCGGTGACGATGTCTCGAGGTTGGAGATGGACCAGCTCGCCGCCGTCGCCACGCTTAACCCGCGCAAGCCCGCGGTCGACGGAGTCGCATGGCTCGATTTCGAGACCGTCACCTACTACACGGCGGGCGCCAATCCGTTCGCCTCAATCGGGACCTTCTCAGGCAACGCGGAGTTTCCGCCATACCTGAGCCTCACCCTGGAGCATCCGCCGACGGGAGCCGGGGTCCTGGTCACCTGCCGGGCGACAAGCATCGCCGTAGGGCCCCACTACCCGGGGTATTTCCGGGTGGAAGGGCCGGGCGTAGCGGCCAGTTTCGAGGACAACGCAAGACCCACCACGTTCACATTCGTCGTCCCGGCCAGCGGGAGCGGTCCCGTTGAGATCAAGGTCTACACCGATCCCGACCGCATTCAGCTATGGGCCTTCCACGACTGCACGATCACGCAGATCTAGCTCGACCCCAGCAGAGCCCCGGCTCAACCGTGATCTGACAGCGACGGTGTCTCGCCTGCGACCGTCAGGGCTCACCAGCAGTTGGCAGTAGGGAGCACACCCGGTATGGCAGCCGAGGCTTGCAGGACATTCGCTTGGAGGTCAACGTGTCTTAGCTTGGACAGCTTGACCGCCACACAGACGACCGCAACGAGCGCGATCACGCATGGGTTGGAGCTTTTCCGACGTTCGGGGTGACGAACAACAGCCGGAACATCTGCCGATCATGACAAAGCGGTTTGTTTGCCAGACTTGCATCCCCGTGCGCGGGCCAACCTTGGAGGGCTCTGGCTACTCAGTAGGAATTGTGGAGACCTCGGCCGCGGGCTGTCATACTCGTCGGATTGCCAGGCGTTTATCGCTGGCGCCGTTCTGCGTGGGGTAGGCGGAATAAAGCAGGAAGTCTTATGAGCCTCTCGTTTCTCCGAGCGTTGAGAATCAGCGCAACGGCCGGTCGCGCGGCCGCAAGCACATGACGATGTTCACCCGCCCGGCCCACGCGGCCGAGGCGGTCGCGCCGGAATACACGCAGGCCGCGGTGACCAACGGGCCGCGGGCCAAACGCCCGCCGACCTGGTCGCTCAGCAACTGGCCCGTCCGCTACAAAGTCCTGGCGATTGTGCTGGTACCGCTGGTTTTGGCGACGGCTTTCGGGGGGTTGCGCATCAATGACGCGATGGCCAACTCCAGCGGCCTCAAGCTGGCCGCCGCCCGCGCCGACGTGCTGCCGGCGATCACCAAATACATGTCGGCGTTGGACGTCGCGCTGCTGGCGAGCTCCACCGGGCGCGACGTCGAGGGCGCCAAGAAGAACTACGAGGCGCGCAGGTACGAGCTGCAGCAGCGGCTGGCGGACACCGACGTCACCCCCGACGTCCGATCCGGGGTGAGCACCCTGCTGAACGGCGGTGCGGGGCTGCTCGACAAGGTGGCCGACAACAGCATCGGTTTGCGGGAACGGGTGACCACGTACGCCCCGCTCCTGCTGACGGCCGAGGACGTGATCAACGCGTCGGTGCACGTCGACGACGAGCGGATCCGCGCCGAGGCGCAGGGCCTGAGCCGGGCCGTCGGCGCCCGCGGGCAGATGACGATGCAGAAAATCCTGGTGACCCGCGGGGCCGACCTGCCCGACCCGCAGCTGCGGACCTCGATGATCACCCTGGCCGGCACCGAGCCGTCGACGTTGTTCGGGATGAGCGAGGTGCTGGGCGCCGGATCCCCCGAAGCCAAGACGCTGCAGCAGCAAATGGTGACGCGGATGGCGATCATGTCGGATCCGGTCAGCGCGCTCGTCGACAACCCCGACCTGCTGCGCTCGATCGAGACCACCGACAGGATCGCCGAGCAGGTGATCAACGATGCCACCGCGTCGGTGACCAAGTCCGTGCACGCCTTGGCCACCGACCGGCGCAACTCCGCCATCCTCGACACCGCGCTGGTGCTGGCCGTCATCGTGATCGCGCTGCTGGTCGTGTTGCTGGTGGCGCGCGCGCTGGTGCGGCCGCTGCGCGTCCTGCGCGACGGCGCGCTCAAGGTCGCCCACACCGACCTCGAGGAGGAGGTGGCCCGGGTCAAAGCCGGTGGCGCCGAACCGATCCCGCAGCCGCTGCCGGTGTACACCACCGAGGAGATCGGTCAGGTCGCCCACGCGGTCGACGAGCTTCACACGCAGGCCCTGCTGCTCGCCGGTGACGAGGCGCGCCTTCGATTGCTGGTCAACGACATGTTCGAGACCATGTCGCGGCGCAACCGTTCACTGGTCGACCAGCAGTTGATGCTGATCGACCGGCTGGAGCGCAACGAGGAGGACCCCGAGCGCCTGGACAACCTGTTCCGGCTGGATCATCTGGCGGCCCGGCTGCGGCGCAACAGCGCCAACCTGCTGGTGCTGGCGGGCGCGCAGCTCGCCCGCGACCAGCGTGACCCGGTGCCGCTGTCGACGGTGATCAACGCCGCGGTGTCCGAGGTCGAGGACTACCGCCGGGTCGAGCTGAGCGGCCTGCCCGACTGCGCGCTGATCGGCGCGGCGGCCGGCGGCGTCATTCACCTGTTCGCCGAGCTGATCGACAACGCCCTGCGCTACTCGCCGCCGACGACGACCGTCCGCATCTCCGCGGGACGCGGCGGCGACGGAGGCGTCATGCTGCGGATCTCCGACTCCGGCCTGGGCATGAACGACGCCGATCGGCGCATGGCCAACATGCGGCTTCGGGCCGGCAGCGACGTCACCCCCGACAACGCCCGCCACATGGGCCTTTTCGTGGTGGGCCGGATCGCCGCCCGGCACGGCATCCGGGTGGGGCTGCGCGGCCCGTCGGCCAACGAAGCGGGCGCCGGCACGACCGCCGAGGTCTACCTCCCGCCCACGGTGCTCGCGCCCGCGCCCGGGGCCCGCTCGGCTGGGCCGCAGGGACGGGCCGGGGCCGTGTCATCGCCGAGCACCAAGCTCGCCAATGCCATGGCGACGACGGACCCCGCGGGTGGGCCCGCCGGGCTGCACGCCGAGCCGGAGCCCGCGAACCAGAACGGCGCTGAGACGTCGGCACCGTCGGTCACGTTGTTGCCGCGCCGCAACCCGGGCTCCAGCGGCATCACCGAGGTGCCCGAGGTTCCCGAGCCGGCCGAGCAGCTGCCGCGGCGACACCGGCGCGAGCTGGTCACTCCCTGGTGGGAGGGCGGGCAGCAGGCCAAGCCGGAGCCGAAACCGGCGCCGGCCAAACCCGCGGCGGTGTCGGACACGTCGGCGTTTTTCGCCGCGCGTTCCCAGGCCGCCGCGAAGGAAATCCCCGGCGCCAAGCCCGAGAGCGAGCCCGCCCCCGCTCCGCTCGCGTCGATCCCGACCATTCCGAAAGCCCCGGAGGCCGCGCAGGCCCCGGAGGCGCCAGCCGACGACGACGTCATCTACCGTCGAATGCTGTCGGAGATGCTGGGCGACCCGCACGACCTGGTCAACAGCCCCGACCTGGATTGGCAGTCGGTGTGGGACCGCGGCTGGTCGCTGGCCGCCGCGGCCGAGGACAAGCCCGTCGAATTGCACACCACCGAGCACGGGCTGCCGGTCCGCGAGCCCGGGGCCCGGCTGGTGCCCGGCGCCGCGAACGGGACGGGCACAACCGAAGAGGACCGGCCGGACGAGGACCAGGGATCCCTCGTCGGATCCAACGGCGTGGCGCGGCAG
>NZ_JAOPWB010000174.1 GCF_025965855.1 Mycobacterium sp.
GGGTCGCGGTGACCAGCGACGGCGTCATTGCTCACGCGGGCGCGCTGGACGGGGAGCCGGGCGTCGTGCTGATCGCGGGCACCGGAGTCGTGGCGCTGGCGATCGGCGCGGATGGCGCGCTGCGAACCGCCGACGGCTGGGGCCCGTGGCTGGGCGACGAGGGTGGCGGCGCGTGGATCGGCGCCGCCGGCCTGCGCGCGGCGCTGCGCGCCCACGACGGCCGCGGCCCGTCCACCGCGCTGCTAGAAGCAGCCCGCACCCGATTCGGCGCGCCGAAAACCTGGCCGGCGCAGCTCACCGACGCCGCGGCGCTCGCGTCGTTCGCGCCCGACGTCCTCGCTGCGGAAGACGACGCCGTGGCGTTGGCGATTGTCAGCGCTGCCGCCGAGTCACTCGCCGCGACCGCCCGTGCGGCCGGGGCTGGCCCGCTCGCGATGGTCGGTGGCCTGGCGGGGGTGGAGGCGCTGCGCCAGCGGCTCGACCTCGTCCCGGCCGCCGGCGACGCGCTTGACGGCGCGCTGCGGCTCGGCGCGATTCACGAGCCGCACGTGATCCGTGTGCGGGCGGCCGCCGCCCGGCAGGGGCTCGATGAGCTCGCCACCGAGGCCGTGCGGCCCGACCTCGACGACCTCGACCTGAGGCCTATCGGCGAGGTGGTGGCGCTGCTCGTCGCCGCCGAGGGCGAGGCGCACGGCGCGGTTGCGGCGGCGGTTCCGCGAATCGCGGCGGCGGCCGAGGCCATCGTCGGGCGGCTCGAGCGGGGAGGCCGTTTGATCTATGCCGGTGCCGGGACGCCCGGGCGGCTGGGAGTGCTCGACGCGGCTGAGTGCGGGCCAACGTTCGGCACCGACCTCGTGCGCGGCGTAATCGCCGGCGGAAGCGCGGCATTGACCGAGGCGATCGAGGGCGCGGAGGACGCGTTCGACACCGCCGATCTCGCCGATCTGACCGCCGCCGACGCGCTCGTCGGGATCACGGCGTCAGGCCGAACGCCGTACGTGCTTGGGGCGCTCGAGCATGCACGCGCGGCGGGCGCGCTGACGGTCGCGATCGTCAACAACTCGGGCAGCGAGGCGTTCGCCGACGTGGTGATCGAGTTGCTGACCGGATCGGAGGTGCTCGCCGGCTCCACGCGGCTGACTGCGGGGACGGCACAAAAGGTCGTGCTCAACGCGCTTTCGACCAGTGTCATGATCGGGCTCGGCAAGGCCTACGGACCGCGGATGGTCGACGTTCGGACAACCAGCGCCAAGCTGCGGCGCCGCGCCGTGCGGATCGTCCGCGACGCGGCCTGCGTCGACGAGGAGACCGCGATCGCGGCGCTGGCCGCCGCGGGCGGTCACGCCAAGACCGCGATAGTGGCGCTGCTCGGGGGCTTCGACGTGGCCGAGGCCGCAGTTCGGCTCGACCGGGCACGCGGGCGCGTGCGGGACGCGCTCACTGGGCATGTGCCGCGATGAAATCTGCAGCGGCGCCGACGATCTGCCGTAGACCCCCTCCGCTTGACAAGTCGCTCCGCCGGAGCCAGCATCACGGCGGGACCACCACATGCGGAATGACGTGAACGTCGACAGCTTGCTTAGCAGCTTCGCCTTCGGTAAGCGAAAGGCCATTGCCGTGGTAGCCGTCGTGCTTGCACTCGTCGCGGCTTGCTGGCGGGGCCATGCATCGCACCCAGCGGTAAGCGACAGTTCGCAGCCAACGCAAGCGCCGGCTGCGCCTCCCGCACCCGACTTCACAACAGTCTCCAAGCCGCCCGATGCGGCTCCCGCATTTGACTTCGCAACAGTCTCCAAGCTGATCAATGACGCGATTGCGGCAAATCGGCTGCCAGGCGCCGTGGTGGTGATCGGGCACGGTGGCAACGTCGCCTTCCACCAGGCTTATGGCTCGCGCAAGCTTGCGGGCGAACCCGGACTGGATGGATCGCCTGCGCCTGCAGAGCCGATGAGCGAGGACACGATCTTCGACTTGGCGTCGTTGACGAAAAGCCTCGCAACGGCGACCGCCGTCATGCAGCTTTACGAACAAGGCAAGGTTCAGTTCGACGATTCCGTGCAGCAGTATTTGCCTGACTTCAACACGGCGAACGATCCACGTCGTGCAAAGGTGACCATTCGCATGTTGCTTACGCACACTTCAGGCGAGACGGGAGACGTCGAACTCAAAGACCCATGGGGACTGGGCGGAGCCGACAAAGCGGAAGGCATTCATCGCGCGCTCACGACGCCGCTGGAGTCGAGTCCTGGTGAGGGTTTCCGCTATTCGGATATCAACTTCATTCTGCTTGGCGCGCTAATTGAGGGAGTCACAGGCGAGGCGGAAGACGTCTACGTCCAGGAACACGTGTTCGCGCCGCTTGGCATGGAAGACACCCGCTATCTCCCGCCGGCCAAAGCGTGCGGTCCGCATACGGTCAGGGGGGCCGCGATCGGGTGGGCTTCCGCGTCAACAGGGCAAGTGGGGGACGCGTGTCCCGCAGGCACGTGGAGCACGGGTCTCTTGCCGCGCATCGCACCGACAGCACGTGATGAAGAGGGCAGAGCCGACCCGGGCAAAAATCCCGATCTTGATTACCTGCTTCGGGGCACCGTGCAGGACACGACGGCACGGCGCATGGGCGGAGTGGCCGGGCATGCCGGCGTGTTCTCCACGGCGCACGATGTCAGCATCTTTGCGCAGGCGTTGCTCGATCGGCTTGCGGGCCGTCCCAGCGAATTTCCGCTGACACAAACGACTTTGGAGTTGATGACGAGTCCCCAGCAGCCTGGCCATACGGCTCAACAGCTCCAAGCGGCGAACGATGCCGCCCGGGCGGCCGTCGCAAAGAGGTCGAAAACAACACATCCGCAGCTCGCTCCGCACTATCCGGCGATCGCGGGGCACAACCTGCGCGGCTTTGGCTGGGATATCGATACGCCCCTCTCCATGCCGCGAGGCGCGGTCTTTCCCATCGGGAGCTTTGGCCACACCGGCTTTACCGGAACCTCGATTTGGCTAGATCCACGTTCAGAGACCTATGTAGTTCTGCTCACGAACTCGATCCATACGCGAGGCAGTCCACCGATCTCGGATTTGCGAGGTGAGGTGGCGACGGCGGCGGCGCAGGCGTTGGGTCTTTAGCACGGTGCGCCGTCGGCCACGATGCTCAGGGCCGCTCGAAGTGTTGATAGTCGAGGGGAGCGGTCCATTCGCCACCCCACCGCCAGCCACGGTCTGTGAAGGCGCGCACGGCCGGGTCGCCGTTGTGTAAGAGTCCGGGGTCGGTGCGGCTGCGGTCCAGGTAGGCCGCCGCGTTCTGCGGTTCGAAATACCCGCTCGCGTAGAGGCACGGGTTGAGAAGCGTATTGAGATCGATAGCCCGCCCGTAAGCGTGTGGAGACCATTGATCGGTTCCCGGGATGAGTCGGCAATTGAACGCCGACGTGTTGTTGTCCTCCATCGACAACTCATCATCAGCGTCCGAGTAGTGGTCGACCGTGCGGATCTTCTCGACGGGATAGCCCAGTCGGTAAAGCTGCTCGAAGATGGCGATGACCTCCGGCACCAAGTCCTCGTACACGATCAGCTCGCCGCGGTGGGTCTGGCCGTCGAAACCGATGTGGTCAACGCCGACCCGTCGCAGCTGCTCCGGTTCGACGGGACAACCCGGCCGCCAGCTCGCGCCGAGTTCGGCGGCAGTGAGCGGCTCCACGGTCGCACCGGCAGGTGCTGGCGGCGCGCTCGCCGACGACGACGCGGCGGCCGACGATGCCGGCGCAGCCGACGGTGATGGTGTGGCCGCATGCGGCGGCGGCGCGGCGGCGCAGTGCACCAGCACGAGACCCGCTGCGAGCATTTCCGCCAGCACGGCGCACGGCCGCTCGAAGGGCGTCACTCGGGATGAGTCCTCACCGCTTGCTTCCATCTCTCCAAGGCCGCTGCGAAAAACGGTTTCCCTGGACCAGTCCGGTGCCAACGCTACCGCGGACAGAACTCGTTGTACTGGCCCCGGCGAGCTCATCGGCGAAGCGGTTGATCGCAAAAGGTGAAGGGCGCGGGCCCCTTGACCGGGCTAGCATTCAGAGCGCAACGCCAGAAGGGGGGACCATCGCGGCCTATGAGCTGAAGGCCGATCCCGTCGCACTGCACCTTGGCAGCAACGACATGTTCAACGCGGTCGGTGAGGCCGCGGTGGATTTCGTGAGCCATGAGGACGGGCTGGCCGAGGCCGCCGCGGGCTGGATCGGATCATCGCAGCTGGCGTTGGCTGAGCTGGCGGCACGGTGGGAGGTCCGGCACGACCACCACAAGGTCCAGGTCGACGGTTTGGGGTCCCACGTGGCCGAGGCGATGTTCCGCTACGTCACCAACGAGGAGGAGTCGGCGCAAGCTTTCGGTCGCTGCGGGAGTAGGGGTAACGGGTGGGGTCGTTGACCCTATATGACGTCAAGCGTTGGGATCTCGGCGCGATCCAGCAGGTGTTCGAGACGGCCAGCGGGCGCGCCAATACCTTGCAGCGGTTTGGGGAGAACCTGCAGCAGGTCCACAACGTTTTCAGCGACTGGCAAGGGGAAGCTGGGGAGGCGTTTCGCACCGATTTGGGCAAGGCTCGCCGCGACATCGAGGCAGACGGTCAGGAGTCCAGGCAGGTAGCCGCGGCGGTGTCGCGCGCCGAGGCGGACGTGCGCGCATGCAAGCGCGAGCTGGATGACGTCGAGCGGGCCGCTGATGCTAACGGCTGGACCATCACGCCCGATTGGCGAATAGACGTGGGCAACACCGGGATTGGTCGCAATCCCAAAGAGTTTGCCGCAAAGCAGCAGCTGTTGCAGGACCAGCTCAACGCTGTGAAGGCGCATGCCCACAACGCCGACCAGGAGCTTGCCACCGCCGTCCGCGGTGCCGTGGGCGAAGTTGCGTTGGATGCCAGCGGACCTCCGCCAGGCGGTGGCCCACCACCGCAAGGCGGGCCCAAGCCTGCCGGCGGGGGTCAGCCGCGGACGTTGCAAGACATGCTGTTGCCTGCTGGCGCCGCGGATGTTGGGCCAGACGGTACCCCGCCGAAGGGTCCGCCAGTTCCCGCGGGCGCTGGGGGCAAGCCACCGTCGTTGCAAGACATGCTGTTGCCTGCCGGCGTCGCCGGTGCCCTGCCGCAACTGAAACCCGCAGACGTAGAGAGCTTCAAGGCGGTGGCCCGCCAATCCATGATCCGGGATGGTGTGCCGCCGGAGCAGGTCGAGGCGCGCCTCTACGACATCGTGGGCCGCACTCAGCAGTGGATCGACAACGGGATGCCGAACTACGTTGCCCCCGAGCCAAAGCCCCCGCCACCGCCGGGATTCGGCGAAGGATTCGCTGACCGATGGTTTGCAACCGAACAGAGCATCCATAACCTTCTCGGGGTAGGAGGCCCCGGAGCGCCCGGCGTGCTCGAGTCATGGCAGCAGATGCTTAAGGGCACCGTCGAGACCGTGCAAAACTCGCTCGGTGCGGCGATCGGGGAAATCAAAAACGCGTTTGACTCACCGAGCCCGGCCTACTACTTGGGGGGCAAAGCCTCCGACGGCGCCTTCGCCCTGCCCGGGCTGCTCTTCGGCGGCGAAGGAGCAGGCGTTGGCCGACTGGCCGATATTGATGCAGCCGCCGCAATTGATTACGGTCCAACGCATTTGCCGCATGTACCGATCGGCTTCGATAACCCCGTGGCCTATCAGCCGTTTGCAGGTCAAGCGGGGCAAGATCTCTATTCCGCGTTCGTGCACGGAGAGCCCACCACGGGCCTCAGCGGGCAACTCGCTGAAATGTCGACTCACTACATCGGTGACAATCCAGACCGAGTAGTCCTGGGGAAGTTCGACGGCCAGGAAGCTGGCTACATCGGCGACGCTAGAGGCCAGGGCGGAATCTATTTCGATACCGGCAACCCAATCTGGGATGCCATGACCTATGGGCTCACGAAGCCCGAAGCCAACGGTCTCGCGTGGCAAGTCAACGAAAATTTCCTCCGCGGCCAGATGGAGAACGGCGTGCCCCGCATCGAATACCGTTTGTCACAAGAATTTAGTAGTGTAGAAGAGGTCTTGGCGCTGGATGCGGATTCTTTCTCCGCCAAAGAAATCGCGTTCTTGAAGAGCAACGCGGAGGAGTATGGCTATCGGCAAGTCGGAAACGCGTGGGTGCGGATTATGGGTGGGCGGTGATGACGCAAGAGTTCTTGGCCGGAGTCAGGTCTATTGTCGAACCCCTGTTGAACGAACTTGGCTTCCAGCTAGACGAGTACGACGGTGATGTAGACGAAGGCGGCCGGAAGGGCTCCGTCGTGTTCTTCCGCTCAAACGATTGCAAGATCCAGGTCTACGACTCAACACGAGACGGTTCGATCAATTGCATGATTGCTCCGCTCAACGCCCTTAACGTGTTTGGTCAATACGATTCGTCTGGGAAGTGGCAATACCTTCCCAGGTTCGCCATTCGGCAAGGCGTTCCGCTCGAGGAAATCATGAAAGATAAGTTGCCGGTCGATTTTCCGACAACTAATCAATTTCTTGAATCGGTGCGCCGCCGCATCGAGAAATATTTTCCCATCGCCCACGACGGCATTCTCGAAATGAACGGACCGGAGTACTGGCACTCAAGCCCGCAAGAATGAGCACGTCGAATGGGTTCGTCAAGCGTCCGGGTCCGGTGCCCATCTCGGCGGGCGTGCATCGGGCCTGTGCGACGAACGCGCCGCTGCCAGCGTCGCCGCCCGCTCACCGTTGATCGCGGTCAGCGGTGGAGGCTGGCCCTTGCGCAGCGTCGCGATCAGCTCGCGGTAAGGACCGATGAGGTAGACGGTGTCGCCGGCTTTCAGTCGGGCGTCGCGGCGGGGGCGTAACCTGACCGGCCCTTCCGGTCGAGTGATCGCGATGACGCGCGTTTGGGTAGACAGTTCCACCATTCGCAGTCCATCTAGCTCGCTGCCCGCCGCCACCAGCATTCCGCCGACCATGAAGGAGCGCTGCCCGACCCAAAACGTCCCCAGCACCTGGAGGCCCATCGCCGCGCCAATGAACCAGGGAGCCGCCAGGTCGACGATCGACCGCACGTTTTCGAAACCGAACCGCCGATTCACCGCGGTTCCCAGCGCGCGGCCTTGCACCCGCATGACAATCGGCACCTTGGTATCGGATCCCAAGATCTCGAGCAAGACGATCCCGGTCTCGATGTTCTCCATGTCGTCCTGGGTCACCACCGCCACTCCGCGGGCGCGATCGACGCGCGCGGATTCCAGCGTCTGGCGCATCGTTGAATCTCCGAAGATCACCGGCACATCCAGTTCGGCCACGGTCGGCAGGAAGCGGTTGTCCTCGTCCGGCTCGATGACCAGGACGTCGTATCCGGCAGCGGTCAGATCACTGACGACGCGGACGCCAATTGAACCAAGTCCGACAACGACAACGTGCTCGCGCATATGGCGTGCCCTTCGCAGCCCGGCCGTCTGCACAAAGCGGCGCGACAGCAGCAGGTCCGCAAGGAACGCGACGAGGATGGCGGTAACGCTCGCGCCGCCGAACATCAACGCGACAGCGAACAGTCGCAGGGAAGTGGATTGCTGGGCGAAGCTGAAATCGCCATAGCCCACGGTCGTAATCGTCTCGGAGGCGAAGTACAGTGCGTCGATCCACGACATCCGCGGGTTCTGGTAGGTGAAGTGCACGGCGGCTGTCGAGCCGAGCGTGAGGAATAGCGCGAATGCCAACGAGGGAAGCAGCATGGGGTTTACGTCCTCGCGCATGGCGCGCGCGGCATCGACTGCGCGCCGCACTCGGGAGTGTCGAGAGCGCGTCGCGGTCGGGGGAGGCACGGTGATCCCGCGGGCTTCCAGTTCGTCTTTGACGCCGATCATCGACGTCCAGTCGCCGGCGTAGACCTGCAGATCCCGTCCCGGACACGGCACCACCTGACCGGGAGTAGGTGAGTTCTTGCCGTGGAGCACCGCGACCGGTGCCAGGTCGGCGTAGATCTTGCGCAGAGTCGCGTCGTACGGCGCCTCGGCTCCCCAGACGACGAATTCGATACCGGCCGTCTCGAACTGGTGCGCGTTACGCGACAGAACCGCCTCGACAAGGGATGGAGTCGCGAGGTCGGCGACGTCCAGGACCGCACCGGGGCCGTTTACGGCGGCCACCGCTCGGCGCAGCACGTCGTTGGCCAGACGTGCCACGACGCGGACATTCGGGCTGTATTCCCTTGCCAGCAATGCAATTTCGAGATTTACCGCGTCATTAGGGCCGGCGCAGACGACGGCGCGTGCGCGATGCACCCCGGCACCGAGGAGATCGGCGGCGGTATTGACCTTGATTATCCGCGCGCCTGCGCCCCTTAGCTCCTCGGCGATCGTCTTCGACAGCGCGTCGTCACCGCTGACGATGATTTCGCGATGGAATTGAAAGATCTCGCCCATTTCGCGGGTGTTACCAGGGTGGTTTTGTGTTGTCCGGCATAAAGGCTCCCATCTCTGCTGACGCGTACGCCCACTGGTTCATATGACTATCGGGCACTGTGTCGGTTAGTGCCACCGGAGGGGGCGGATTCGGGAAGTCAACAGCGATGTCCCGCAGGCGGAGTCGCTTATTGGAAGCGGCGTCGTCTAGGTGCAACAGGTTCGACTCGGGCTCGTCACGCGGACGAAATAGTCGAGGTGTACAAAACCCTGGCGCCTCTGCTACCCACGTGAAAAGTCTTGACACTGGCGAGGTCTGCCGGGCGCCCCGCCGAAGCAAAGGAGCATTCCGTGTCCGAAAAGACGCCCGACGATATCTTCAAACTCGCCAAGGACCAGAACATTGAGTATGTCGACGTCCGGTTCTGCGATCTGCCAGGCACCATGCAGCACTTCACGATTCCGATTTACGTCTTCGATGAGAACGTTTTCGAGGAAGGCTTGGCCTTCGACGGCTCCTCAATTCGCGGGTTTCAATCGATCCACGAGTCCGACATGCTTCTGCTTCCCGACCCGGAAACCGCTACCATCGACCCGTTCCGTATTCACAAGACACTGAACGTGAACTTCTTCGTGCACGACCCGTTCACCCTCGAGGTCTACTCGCGCGACCCGCGCAACGTTGCCCGCAAGGCCGAGAACTACCTGATCAGCTCCGGCATCGCGGACACCGCCTACTTCGGCCCGGAGGCCGAGTTCTACATCTTCGACTCGGTGAGCTTCGACTCGAGCATCAACGGATCGTTCTACAAGGTGGACGCGACATCCGGTTGGTGGAACACCGGAGAGGAGACCGAGTCCGACGGAAGCCCCAACCTCGGCTACAAGGTCCGCCCCAAGGGCGGGTACTTCCCGGTAGCCCCCACCGACCACTACGTCGACCTGCGCGACGAGATTCTCACCCACCTGACCAATGCCGGCTTTTCTCTGGAGAAGGGCCACCACGAGGTCGGCAGTGGCGGCCAGGCCGAGATCAATTATAAATTCAACACATTGCTGCATGCGGCCGACGACCATCAGATGTACAAGTACATCGTCAAGCAAACCGCATGGCAGGCCGGCAAGACGGTGACATTCATGCCCAAGCCGCTGTTCGGCGACAACGGCTCCGGTATGCACTGCCACCAGTCGCTGTGGAAGGACGGCGTCCCGCTGATGTACGACGAGACGGGATACGCCGGCCTGTCGGACACCGCCCGCCACTACATCGGCGGGTTGCTGTACCACGCACCCTCATTGCTGGCCTTCACCAACCCCACGGTCAACTCCTACAAGCGCCTGGTTCCGGGCTACGAGGCCCCGATCAACCTGGTTTACAGCCAGCGCAACCGCTCGGCGTGTGTGCGCATCCCGATCACCGGCAGCAACCCGAAGGCCAAGCGGCTGGAGTTCCGTTGCCCCGACTCGTCGGGCAACCCGTATCTTTCGTTCGCGGCCATGTTAATGGCCGGGCTGGACGGCATCAGGAACAAGATCGAACCGCCACCCCCGATCGACAAGGACCTCTACGAGCTGCCGCCAGAAGAGGCCGCGGAGATCCCGCAGGCCCCTACTCAGCTGTCCGCGGTGATCGACCGTCTGGAGGAAGACAGCGAATACCTCACCGAGGGAAGCGTTTTCACGCCGGACCTGATCGAGACGTGGATCAATTACAAGCGCGATTACGAGATTGCGCCGTTCAACCTCCGGCCGACACCCTACGAATTCGCGCTGTACTACGACGTTTAAAGCTAACCCTGGTCAGTTGCCCGCCTCGATGGCCGCGACTCTTGCGGCAGCGTCGGGTCCGCAAAAGCGCTGGAGGTCGACCCGGCCAGCGGCCAGCAGATCGTCGATGCGCCGCCTGAGGTCGCCCGAGGAGAGATGGGCATAGAGGTTCGCACCCGGGCAAGAAGTCTGGGCCAGGTCGCGATGGCCCGCCAGTGTGTCGCTCGCGACGCGAAAGTTCTGAGCGGCCCAGGCGAATGCGACGGCGGCTCCGTGAAGTTGGGCCTCCGAGACCGCCTCTTGGTCGAAGTCTCCTTCGCACAGGACTAGGAAGTGGCCCGTCGTGTTGTAGTCCGTCGCAGTGTCTCCTGCGATTTCGGTGCTCCGCAGTTCGTAAATGTCGCCATTGCGGTCGACGCCGACGTGATACGCGATGTCGATCCATCCTAGCTGGTCTTGGTGGTATCGCTGGTCGGATCGGAGGTGGCCTGGGCCATTGCGGTTGTCGCCGAGGACCACGGCCTCGTGGTGCAGGGTCATACGGGTGATGGTGTGGAGCTTACCTCCGGAGCGGGCAGGTTGCGCGCCCCAGGCCTCTCGGCAGAGCATCTGTGCCGAGGTGGCGTTCGAAGTTATGGGCCCGGGCGATTGTGGCGTCGGGCCGATCTCTGACGCCGAGGCAACGTCCATTCGCGTCGCACTCGAGCAGGTGCCGACCACGGACGCCAAGCCGACGCTGCCGGCCAGCCGGAGCAACTGACGGCGGTCGACGAAAACCGGGTGTCCATCGGGCCGGTCTGGCACGGGCGGCGCTCCTACTTCGCCGCACCCGGGCAGTATGCGACGACGGCGGCCTGCGCCAAATGCACAGCGTCGTCGTGAGTGAATCGCTTCGGCCACGCATTGCCCACCGCGATGTCCTGATTCTGTGCGGCCAGGATGTTGTTCACCGTGGACTCGAGTGGCTCTGGCCGCGGCGGCAACATCAGGAAGCAGCTGTGGTGGCCCAGCTCCATGAACCGCTGACGGATGGCCGCCTTGCCGTTGTCCGTGATGCCGTAACTGTCCAGCGTGGACAGGAATTGAGCGTCCGCCCCGTCGGCCGGGCCCGTCGCCGCGCTTGACGCACTGATCGTCACCGTTTGCGGACCCGGCGACATCGCACTCTTATCTCGTGACAAGTACACACCCACGGATATGAGACCCGCCAGGGCGGCTACCGCGAGACCCGCGGCCGCGATGAGGACCCCTACCGGCGTCTGCCTGGTTTGACTCCCCGACCCTGGTTTGTGATGGGGCACCGATCCGGTCCGGACACCGCGGCCCTCGACAGTCATGCGCCGCCTCCTCTGACCCCCGGATGGTCGCCAAGGGCGCTCGCGCTTCCCGGAATGCGCCGACCCCAGGCCCGGCAACCCCAGACAACCCCAAGTCCAATCAATATCGCACCGTTTGCGCTCCGGGGCTCAACGACACGTCCATGGCCGATGTCGAAGTCTGTCACGGTGGCGGCGGTCCGTACAGGTCCCGGGCGGCGTATGCGATCCGTGGCTAGCTCGAATCCGCCTAGACGGTGGGTCGATCGTATCGCCGGCGCCCTTCGCGATACCCAAGCAAGACAATCGTCAACGCGCCGCGCTAGGACACCGGGCCAACCAGGTTGGCGTTTTGCGGGCAGTACGTGTGAACCGAGATCGTCACGTAGGTATCGGCATCGAGCCCCGGATTGCTCGTACGAAACGCCCCGACGATCTGTTGCACCGTCATCCCCTGGCGGATGTCGTCGCACACCACCTTGCCGTTGTGAATGGCTGCCTCGGGATTGGCGAACGAGATGCCATGGTCGTTCAGGTCCTGCACGTACTTGTTGTCCTGATCCGGCGTGGACACGATGGCCGACGGCCCGCCGGCCGAGGCCGACGGCGTCGCCGGCGCGGACGAAGTCGTCGTCGCCCCCTTCGGCGTGGCCGGCTGCGGACCCTTGGAGGACGGGCTGAACAGCCAAAAAGCCAGCACGATCGCGCCCGCCAGCCCCAGACCGCCCAGCAGTAGCGCGCCGGCTTTACGCCAAGTGGCGCTCCATGATTGGCGGTCGGCCGGCGGTTCCCCCTGGACGTCGTCGTCATAGTCGCGCGGGGACGTGCGATCGGCTTCATCGGAAGCTGCGTGATTCGGTACGGCAACCGTCTCGGCACGGTTGAGTCCGAACGTTTCGTCGGCAGCCGGGGACGGCTCGGCCATGACGGTCATGGTAGTCATAGCAGAGCGATTGTGAGAACCTCACATAGCTCGGGTGCTTGATGGGGAGTGCGCGTTATGTCAGTCTCGCGTGACCACGACGCCGACATGGACGCCGGGGACGTTTCCGGAGGCCGAATCGAGCGCGCGATGGATTTGCTTCGGCGCGTGCTGCAATACGAGGTCAGCGTCGGGGCGCTGATCGAGATGGCGCTGTGGCTCGCGATCCCATACCTGTCCATCGGCTTCGTCTGGGCGGTCGTGCACACCGAGGAGACGCAGCGAATTCAGGCGCGACTGGCAAACGTATTCCCGGCAGCCTCCGACGTCGCGGCCTTCGGCTTGACGGCGGCGTTGTGGCCGGCTTCGATCCAGATCGCCGATGCGTGCCCGGCCACGTAATGAGGGCTCGCGGTTAACCCGTGGGTGCGTCGATCGCGGTGACTCGTTCGATCGTGTGGGGCGCTACGCCCAGTCCACGCAGGCAGAACCGCAGCGCGCGTTCGCGAACCACCGTGCGGTCCCAACGATGTGTTGCCCACTGCCGCTGCGTGCCCGCCCACACGACGCCGTGAATCGATTTCGCCGCGGTCGCCGGAACGATGTCTTGAAAGACGCCAAGTTCGAGGCCGCGCTCGAGCTGCTCGATGAGCGGGTCGAGTATCGCGCCGTATACGGGTCCAACCATCTCCGGGGAGGACAACGCTGTCGAGTGAGCCTCCAGGGATAGGCGGCGCACACCCGATTCGGTGTTCTCGCCGAATGCGAGTTCGAGTCGCCCATCGACCCAGGCGACGACCGCTTCGACCGGGTTGGCGGTATTCGCCATTTTTCCTCTCAACCGTTGCGTTTCCATGCGGGCCAGCTCCAGAAAGACCGCCGCAACCAACTGATCCTTCGAGTCGAAGTGCCGGTAGAAGGCGCGGGTGCTCAGCTGCGCGCGTTGCAGCACGGCAGCGACGCTGAGCCCCTGGACCCCGTGATCGTGCATGGAGTTAGATGCGGCGGCCAAGATAGCGCACCGCACGTCGGGGTCGGGAGCGAGCTTGTTCCGTCGTCGCGTTAAGGGGATGGTCATGGGCGTCAGATTAGGGTGGCCGGTTATACAGCTGTTTCATAGGTGCGTAGTTACCCACCCGAACCGCCCGCGGAAACTTTTAATTGTCGGACGAGTGAAATTGGTGCTTCCACTGCGCGCCACCTAACCCGCGGCGGTGACTTGTTCGATCGTGTGTGGCGCCACGCCGAGCCCGCGCAGGCAGAACCGCACCGCGCGGTCGCGGACGTCGTTGCGGTCCCAATGGTTCGTTGCCCACTGCCGCTGGGTGCCGGCCCATACGACGCCGTGTATCGACTTGGCCGCGACGGCGGGGACGATGTCCTTGAACACGCCAAGTTCCAGGCCGCGCTGGAGCTGCTCGATGAGCGGCTCGAGAATCGCACCGTATGCGGGCGTGACCATCTCGGGAGCGGAGAACACCTTCGACTGGGCCTCCAGCGACACCTGGCGCAGTTCCGCCTTGATGTCCTCGTCGAATGCGAGGTCCAGTCGTCCGTCGATCCAGGCGGCGACCGCCGCAACCGGGTCGGTGGCTTCCGACATCCTTGTTTTCAGCCGCACCACCTCGTCGCGCGTCATCTCGAGGAAGACCGCCGCAACCAGGTGGTCCTTCGATTCGAAGTGCCGGTAGAACGCGCGGGTGCTCAGCTGCGCGCGTTCCAGCACCGCGGCGACGCTGAGCCCTCGAACCCCCTGCTCGCGAACCGATTTCGACGCTGCATCCACGATGGCGCGGCGCACGTCGGGGTCGGGCGCAAGTTTTTTGCGTCGTGGCGTGACCGGAAAGTTGACGTATTGCTGCCGACGTGCGACCGGTTCCCCCTGTCCCGTCATAGCTAATCAAAATAATCCGCTTGTCGTACGAATACACCCGCTTTCGAAAACACCGCGCCGGCCAGGTGGTCGGCGGACGCGCGCCAGAGCCGCGGTGGTGTTGGCGGACAGGCGTTCGAGCGAATGCACAATTGTTTCGCTCGCGATGAACCTCAAGCACTCGTGCCTGGTCGCCGACGTGTTGACTGGGTTGTTTCCGGCGCGTAAAGGGCGATGTGGCAAATTGCGTGTCGGGGGAACATGTTTGCCGACGTCGATTGCCGGACCGTAACTTTTCTGGGCCCGGTCGCCGGAAAGCCGTTATCTGAAAACAACACTTTCAGTGAACTATGGTTCACTTCCGCGGCCGGCGGCTGACGAGCTATTGCTAGTGGTCGGGGGTGATGCGCTCTAAGCTGCGGGCCATGTCAATTGACCGGGCCGCACTCCTCGCGGGCAGCATCCGACTCGCCTCTGGCGTCTCCTTTCTCGTCGACCCGCTCCGGGCGAACCGGTTGTGGGGCGATCCCGACGAGCCGACGCCGACGGCGCGACTGCTGCTGCGTTCCATGGGCTATCGCGATGCGTTGATCGGCGGCCTGCTCGCGGCGGCGGCGCTGCGCGGCAAGGACACCCGCGGCTGGTTTCTTGCGTCCGGCGGTGCCGACGCGGCCGACCTGCTCGGCGGGATGAGCGTGCATGACCAGTTGAAGCCCTCGCAACGACTTATCGGCCTCGGCGGTGCCGTCGTCGGTATCGGCGTTGGGCTTTGGGGCGCGACCCGCCGGGCCGCGGCGGGTGGGGAGACGCCGGCGCGCTGACGGGCGGGCCGTAATGTTGTCAGGCGACGATGGGAGCGAGCATGCGGTTCGGTGTCCTGACTTTCATTACCGACGAGGGAATCGGCCCGGTGGAGTTGGGCCAGGGACTCGAGCAGCGCGGGTTCGGGTCCCTGTTCCTCGCCGAGCACTCGCACATTCCGGTCGACGCTAAGACGCCGTATCCGATGGGCGGCCCGATTCCGCGGAAGTACTACCGGACGCTGGATCCGTTCGTGGCGTTGACGGCGGCGGCGGTCGCGACTCAGGAACTCGTGGTGGGCACCGGAATCGCGTTGATGCCGCAGCGAGATCCCATCCTGACGGCCAAGGAGGTGGTCTCGCTTGATCTGGTGTCGCAGGGGCGATTCCGGTTCGGCGTGGGGGTGGGCTGGTTGCGCGAAGAGATCGCCAACCATGGCGTCGATCCGGGCGTGCGCGGACGTGTGGTGGATGAACGGCTGCGCGCGATGATCGAGATCTGGAAGCAGGAGAAAGCCGAATTCCACGGCGAATTCGTGAACTTCGACCCGATCTACAGCTGGCCCAAACCGATGACGAAGCCGTACCCGCCGCTGTATCTCGGTGGCGGGCCGGCGAGCTTCAAGCGCATCGCCCGGCTCAACGCAGGCTGGCTTTCCATGAGTCCGTCGGCGGATGTTCTCTCGGGTCAGCTCAAGGAACTGCGCGCCGTCGCCGGCGACGATGTGCCGGTGATCGCCTCCCACTTGGGGAATCACTCGGCGAAAGAACTCGAGGGATACCTTCAACTCGGGGTGGAGCAGGTTTTGGTGGAGCTGCCCACCGAGCCTCGCGACGAGACGCTCCGACGTTTGGATGAGCTGCGGGCCGAGTTCGCGAAACTGGCGTAGGGACTTAAACCCTTGCCGGGTGCGGAATCTAAACGGCCGCGGTCGATGCCGCTTCCACGAGCGACCAATGGCTGCGTTCCCGCTCAGTCAGCTCGCTGGACGTGATCGCACCGAAGGTAGCGGCGTCGCGCGCGAACTGGGTCTGCGCTTGGGCCAACGCATCCGAGCCTTCGAGCCGAAAACAACTCGGTGCCAGCGGACCGAACAACAGGGCGCGCCGCAGCTGCGGCCAGTTATCCAGGTTCGGCTCGACCCCGGCGGCTCGAGCGAAGGTCACGGCCACCAGGTTCATCCGCGTCTTCTGTGACGTCCCGCGCCGCGAGCGATACGCCTTGATCGCCAATCGCTGATCGCTCTCGGTAGGCGAACCGATGGTGTTGCCCCATGTGTACGCGATCCACCTGGCTTGAAGTTCAAGCGGCACAAAGTATCCGCCCGACTGGTCCCACATGCCCATGAAGGCCAGTCCCGGAAGGTCGGGATGGAATGTGTAGCGGTCGGCGTCCATGTGCACCGGGTCCAGGTTGAGGATCCGTCGGATGTCTTCATGGAGAAATGGCAGAGACAGGTTGAATCCAGTGCCGAACACAATCCCGTCGAATTCCTCGGCGTCGCCGTCGGCGAAGGCAACGGTGGTGTCCGCGATCGACTCCATCCACGGACGCACCGCGATCCGGCCCTCCGCCACCAGCGGCAAGTAGTGCTGGTTGAGGGTGAGCCCGGCCACGGAGAGGGACGGGTCGGGCGCCGGCGCGCCGTACTGCTCGGGGCTCCCCCCTGCCGCGAGCACGATCTCCTTCAGTTGCCGGTCGATCTCGGCTGCCTGCAGGGTCTCGCTCGCCAGCGTTCCGTATCGCGTATAGATCCGGTGATCGGAAGGGACTCCCGCGGCGAACTTGGGCAGGACGTACCTCTGTCGCCGCTGGGTCACCACGACGCGTGCCGCGCCGAGTTGGGCGAGTTCTGCCGCGATCTCGAGCGCGCTGATCGCGCAGCCTGCCACGAGAACGCGCTTGCCCTGATAGGCGGCGGGCCCTCGGTACTGGTATGTCGGCGTCGCACCCGCCGAGCCGGCGAACGTCTCAAGCCCTGGCACAGGGGGAATGGCGGCGGCGTGGAACCTGCCGCTCGCGACCACTACTCGTTCGAAGCTTTCCTCTCCGAAGGCGTGCCGAACGAGCCACCGGGCACCGTTTCGTCTGATGAGTTCGACTCGAGTCCCGAACAGGATGCGCGCGCTGAGGCCGAACGTCTCGGCGTAGCGACGCAAATAGTCGAGAATGTCACGGCTAGACGGGTAGACAAGGTCGGTCTCGTGCTCGAGGTCGCTGAAGCCCGTCAGGACGCGACTGCTGTTCGTATGCATGCTTGGCCACACGCCGCTTCGGCCGTCCAGTCCCGTCCACTGCCCGCCGAGCATTGGTGACTGCTCGAAGATCGTCGGCTCGAATCCCTGCGACAGCAGCCAACGCGCCGCGACGAGCCCGCCCGGTCCCGCCCCGATCACCGCGACGTTGCCAGCCATCCTGGAACTCTCGCACGGGCTCTCTTAGATTGTCAGCTCATGCCGATTCGGATGTTTTTGACTTGCAGGAATTCATAGAGGCCCGCCAGGCCGCCGGTGCGGCCGAAGCCGCTTTGCTTGTAACCGCCGTAGGGTCCCTGCGGCGAGATGTCGCTGAACGTGTTGATCCACACCGAGCCCGCCTCGAGCCGGCGCGCCACTCGATGAGCTCGGGTGAGGTCGCGTGTCTGCACGAAAGCGTTCAAACCGTAGGACGTGTCGTTGGCAATGCGCACCGCTTCCGCTTCGTCGCCGAACTTCATCAGCGACACGACCGGACCGAAGGTCTCCGTTCGGGCCAACGTAGAAGCGGTGTCCACGCCGCCGAATACGGTCGGCTCGATGTAGTAACCCGCCGCCAGCTCGCCGCCCAATCTGCCTCCGCCGGTAAGCAATTCACCTGCTTTGTTGCTGACCGCTTCGTCGATTTCGGCGATGATGCGGTCGGCGGCGGCCTGGCTGATCACGGGTCCGAAGACCACACCGGGGTCGAACGGGTCACCCGCCTTGGCGCTTTTGAGGATGGCGAGGAACCGTTCGGTGAACGCGTCGTAGACGGATTCGTGGACCAGGACCCGGCTCGCGCAGGCGCAGCTCTGTCCTGACTGGATCAGCGGGCCCTGGTGAGCCGACAGCATCGCGGCCGCGTCGAGGTCGGCGTCGTCGAAGATGATGCTTGCCGACTTGCCGCCGAGCTCGGCGACCACCGGTGTCAGGTTCGCCGCCGCGGCCCCGAGGACCTTGCGGGCGGTCATCGCGCCGCCGGTGAAGTGAACCTTGCGGATGCCGGGGTGACGGACGAGGGCGTCGCCGCCTTCGGGTCCCGCGGGGACCACGTTGACCAGCCCGGCCGGTAGGCCGGCCTCGACGCACAGCTCGCCGAACCGCAGGGCGGCGAACGGCGCCACCTCCGAAGGTTTCAGCACGACGGCGTTGCCCGCGGCCAACGCCGGAGCGACGCAGGAGCCGATCACCACCAGTGCGCCGTTCCACGGTGTGATGACGCCGACGACGCCGTAGGGCTCGCGTTCGACGAGGTTGACGTCGCACGATTCGGCCACCGGCGTGCTGATGCCGTGCGGTTTGTCGACGTAGCCCGCGAAGTGGCGCAGGAATCGTTCGAGAAGGATTGCATTGCCGGCGAAGGAGATCGGGACGGCGTAGTCGTGCACGTTCAGCCGGGCCAGCTCGTCGAGGTTGTCGTGCACTGCGTCGGCCAGATCGATCAACAGGTCACGCCGGCGATCGGCGGTGAGCGACATCCATTCTCGATGGGCACCCAACCCGGAGGCGACCGCTTCGTCGATCTCCGGGCCACCGGCCAGCTGCACGCCCGCGTTGGGTTGGCCGGTGGCCGGGTAGATGTGCTGGTGGGTGCCGCCGGAAGACCGGGTGATGCGGTCGCCGGTTATCAGCAGTCCGCCGGACAACGATGGGTTCATGCCGTGGCGGCTTCCCCGCGCCATTCGGCCGAGACGCGCTGCTTCTGCTCGCCGATCACCTGGCCGAGGTGGGCGGCCTTGGGCCAGCCGTAGTAGGCGGCGAGATGCAGGGCCACTTCGTCCATCTCGTCGAAGGAGATGTCGCGGCTCTTGAGCGCGGCGTACACGTGGCTCAGGATCGGGATGGGTGCGTCCTGGATGGCGACACAGGCCACGGTCACCAGGCGCCGCTCTTTCATTCCCAGCCCCGGCCGCAGCCACATCTCGCCGAATACGAAGTTCAAGATCCCCGCGCCGGAGTAGGGGTCGTCCCGGATCGGCGCGAACGGCAGGCAGTTGACCGCCTTGAAGCATTGCTCCCCGCTGGCCAACCGGCTCTCCGGATCGCTCGGCGTGACCAGGGGTAGCAGCGCCTCGGGTGGCGGCACGGTTTGGCCGCGTTCGCGGTGGATCCGTTCCCACTGCTCGTCGACCGCCATGTTGAATCGCGACGCCTTGGGCCACCCGCCGTACACCGCGAAATGCAGCACGGTTTCGCGCATCTCGGTGATGGTCAGGTCGCCGCTGTTGAGCGCCGCGTACACGTGATCCTGCAAAGGTCCTTCGGCGTCGGCGGCCGCGACGCAGGGCAGCGTGACGAAACGCCGATCCCTCCTGCTCAAGATCGGCCGCGACCAGATTTCCGCGAAGACGAACTCGATCAGGCCGCTGGTTGTCGTGGGGCTCGGATCGTCAGGCGGGGGCACCGTCATCACCTCGGCGAACCGGCGTCGTCCGCGTTCGAAACGCTCTGTCATGAAATCTGCTCTCTGCGTTGGATTTTGAGGCCGATCACCGCAGGGTGACCCCGGCGTCCACCTTGAGCTCCAGCCCGGTGACGAACCGGGACTCGTCGGACACCAGGAACAGCACCGCGTTGCTGATGTCGATCGCCTCGGCCATGAGGGTGGGCAGGGCGTTGAGGAATATCGCGATCAAGTCGGGCCGCGCCTCGGCGAGGAGGCCCTGCAGGGACTCCGGGCGCATTCCCGTCTCCACGCCGGTCGGGTGGACGGTGTTGACGCGAACGTTCTGTGCGGCAAGCTCGTTGGCCAGCGCCCGGCTCAACCCGACGACACCGTGCTTGGACGCCGTGTAGGGAAGGTGCAGCGGGGTGCCCTTCAGCCCCGCCGACGAGCTGACGAGGATCAGGCTGCCGCCCCGGTCGACGAGATGGGGAAGGGCCGCGGCGCATGTGTTCCAGGTGCCGATGAGGTTGATGTCAACGACGGTGCGCCACTGCTCCGATGTCGTCGTGTCCCAGGTGCCGGCGGTGAGCACCCCGGCGTTGGCCACGGCGGCGTCCAGGCCGCCAAGTTCGGCAACACCGTCGTCGACGGCCGAAGCCAGGGCCGCGGCGTCGCGGATGTCCACCACATGGATGACCGCGCGGCGGTCGTGCTTTTCGACCAGCCGCGCGGTCTCCTCGAGATCCGCGCGCGACGCGAGGGGATACTCGATCTCCGGCAACGAGGCGCAGATGTCGACCAGGACGAGGTCGGCCCCCTCTTCGGCCAGTCGCACGGCATGGCTGCGGCCCATTCCCCGCGCGGCGCCGGTCACCAGCACCCGCTTGCCGGCGACTCGCCCACCAGCGGCGGCACTCATAACTTGTTGCAGAAGCCGGCGTCGACCGGGAACGTCACCCCGGTGACGTACTTGGCCTCGTCGGAGACCAGGTAGGCGATCGCGGCGCTGATGTCCTCGGGCTCCAACAGGCCGACCGGCATCGGGTTCTGCAGGTGCGGGCCGCCGTCGGGATAGTTCTCGAGGAATTCGGTCATGGCGGGATTGACCGCCATCATGGTGTTGACCGCCGTCGGGTGCACGGTATTGACCCGAATATTCAGCGGCGCAAGCGCATTGGCGAGTGTGCGCATCAGTCCGACGATGCCGTGCTTGGACGCCGCGTAGCCGAGGCCGCCGCCCTGCAGACCGCCGAAGCCTTTCAGCCCTGCCGTTGAGCTGGTGAAGATGATCACCCCGCCGCGGTTACCGGCGAGCAGGTGCGGAATCGCCGCCCACGCGGTGTGATACGCGCCGTCGAGGTTGACCCCGGTCGCGGCCCTCCACTGTTCCAGCTCCTCCTCGATCGTCAGCTCACGAAACGCGACCGGGGCGATCCCCGCGTTGGCCAGCACGATGTCGAGCCGACCGAACTGCTCGACGCCGGCATTCACCGCCGACTTGACCTGATAGAAGTCGCGGACGTCGGCCACCAGGCCGAGCATCTTGCCGCCCTCGGCCTCAACGAGGGCCACCGTTTCGTCGAGCTCGCAGCGGCCGGCCATCGGATAGCCGTTTGCGGGAATGTCTGCGCAGATGTCGACGCCGACGATGTTGGCTCCGTCGCGGGCCAGACGAATCGCGTGGCTGCGGCCCTGACCGCGAGCGACACCGGTGATGAAGGCGACCTTGCCTTCTAGTTGGCCCACCATTCTGCACCCCTCGCTTGATATCACCGCAGCTAGGACAATAGTAACGTTGTTACTCGCTCGGCAGAGTAACATGGTTACCGTGCTTGCAGAAGGGGGTCCCCCGCCGGATCCGATCATCGAGATCGTGGTCGAGTTGCTGGACACCCACGGGTACGAGGCCGTACAGCTCCGCGAAGTGGCCCGGCGCGCGCGGGTATCCCTCGCCACGATCTACAAGCGCTATGCCACCCGCGACGAGCTCATCGCCGCCGCGCTCGAATCGTGGATGGACACCAATCGCTATGCGAACTTGCCCTCACCGGCCACAGGCGCGAGCGGCGAATCGCTTTACTGGAACCTGATGCAGGTGCTGCGAACGATTTTCGAGCCCTGGGAGCAGCACCCCACGATGCTCAGGTCGTACTTTCGCGCACGGTCGGGGCCGGGTGGCGACAGGTTGATTCAGCGCGGCGTCGACGCCGTGGTGCCGATCGCCAAATCTATTCTCGCTCAGGTTGATTCGGCTTACGCAAAAGATCTCGAGCTGATCCTGACGGGCGTGATCTTCGGCTTTCTCGGGCGCTTTGCGCAGGGCGAAATCGAGGTCACCGAGATCGTGCCCGGCGTCGAGCGCGCTGTGTTCTGGCTGACGGCGGCCTACGAGAACCGCGTCACCGCGCAATAGCCGGCACCTCAGGTGCCGCAGAACGTTTGGTACGCGCCGAAATCCTCCGGCGCGGGACTGGCATAGCGCTCCAGGCCCGGTCGTTCGTCATACGGGGCGGTGACGGCGGCAAGGAGGCGCGCGAGCGGATCGAGATCGCCGGCCGTCGCCGCGGTCAGGGCCTCCTCGACCAGGTGGTTGCGCGGAATGTAGATGGGGTTGGTGCGGTCCATCGATTCGGCGTCCGGGCCAAGGGCCCGCCAGCGCGACATCCAGTCGTCGAAGCCGGCGATGTTGATGAACAGCCCGCGTGCGCCTTCCGAGTCGCCTTGCGCCGCTCGGCCGAGGTGGCGGAAGAAGGAGGTGTAGTCGACGTCGCTCTCGTTCAGCAGCGCGAGCAACTCGTCGACCAGCGGCGCGACGACCTCGGCGTCGATGTCGTCGGACAAGCCCAGTTTTGCGCGCATGCCGGACGACCAGACGGCGTCGTATCGGGGCCGGAAGACTCCGAACGACTCCTCGACGAGCGACACCGCCTCCTCAATATCGTTGGAGAGCAACGGAATAAGTGACTCCGCGAACCGGGCGAGGTTCCACCCGGCGATGACCGGCTGGTTGCCGTAGGCGTAGCGCCCCCAGAAATCGATCGAGCTGAACACGGTGTCCGGGTCGTAGGCCTCCATGAAGGCGCACGGCCCGTAGTCGATGGTCTCGCCGGAGATCGTCATGTTGTCGGTGTTCATCACCCCGTGCACGAACCCGATCAGCATCCACTGGGCGATCAGCGACGCCTGGACGGAAACCACCGCTTCGAATAGGGCCAGGTAGGGCCGCTCGGCCTCCGCCGCGCTGGGATGGTGGCGGGCGATCGCATGGTCGGCGAGGCGCCGCAGCAGGTTGATGTCACCGGTGGCCGCCGCGTATTGGAAGCTCCCCACCCGTAGGTGACTGCTGGCGACGCGGGCGAGCACGGCACCGGGCAGCAGCGCCTCGCGCTGAACCGGCCGACCGGTGGCCACGACGGCCAGGGATCGCGTCGTGGGGACACCCAACGCGTGCATCGCCTCGCTGACGATGTACTCGCGCAGCATCGGGCCCACTGCCGCCAGGCCGTCGCCGCCGCGTGCGAATGGCGTCGGGCCGGAGCCTTTCAGGTGGATGTCGCGCAGGCGCCCGTCGTCGTCGACGAGCTCGCCCAGCAGCAGCGCGCGCCCGTCGCCCAACCGCGGGACGTAGCCGCCGAACTGATGCCCGGCATAGGCCTGGGCCACCGGAGTGGCGCCGCTGGGGACGAGGTTGCCCACCAGGAAACGCAACCCGTCGGGACTGCGCAGCCAGCCGCCGTCGAGGCCGAGGTCCCCGGCCAGCGCCTCGTTGAGCGCGAGCAGCCGCACGTCGGGGGCCGCCTCGGCTTGCCAGCGGACGGCAATTTCCGGCAGCTCGCGCAAGAACCGGTCCTGTAAAGCAACGGTGGTATCCGGTGCAACGCTCACTTCACCGAGACTACGGAAAGTCGCGCGCTATCCGATGGCCTTTCCGATCAAGTCCCGGGCGCGGTCGAGCATCGAGGCGAACGGCCCGACGGCGAGATTCAGCTTCGCCGATTCCACGCCCGGATGCGGACGGGTGGGCGCGATGGCCTCGGCCGCACGCACCGCCGACCCCATCCGCTTGAGGTCGTTGGCGTCGACTTCCCGCTGCAGCACGGGGAATTCCTCGTCCTCCTCGTGCCGGGCGTGGTCGAGCACGGCGTCGCGCAGCTTGGCCACCTCGTCGACGAACTCCTTCGAGGTGGTATCGAGTTTCTCGATCCGCGATAGCAGTTCCTTGGCTTCGTGCTCTTCGTGCAGCCGGGCGTCGACGATGGCGTCGCCGCCGTCGGTCTCGCGGCGCACGCGGGGATGCACCACCATCTCCTCGGCCGTCTCGTGCACGGCCAGCAGTTGCCGCAACTCGACGAACGGCTTCTCACGGGCCTTGGGATCCGATGCGTGCAGCACTTCGTCGAACATGTCCTCGATGAGGTTGTGCTGCGCTTTGAGGAACGCGACGACCTCCTCGGGTGATTGGACGATCATCTCGGCCATCGCCGATACCTCCAGTGATAGGGGACTAGGGGGTGCGGGCTATGGGCTGTGCACCGCTTTGCGAGGCATACCCGACGGCGGGCCGCGTAAACGCGCAGGTGTTTGCGCGTCTACGGCGCCGCTCGGCAGTTGAGTCGCCACGTGGCGGAGCCATCAGCGCCGCAGTTCGCAAAGTGCGATCATTTGCTGATGGATCAGCCGGACCCCCACCAGCGCATCGCCGAGCTGGAACTTCAGCTCGCGCAGCAAAAGCGCATCGCGGACCTGGAGCGTCAGCTGGCCGACGCCAAGGCGGCCGCGGGTGGGGGTCAACCCGACGAGCAGCCGGCCGAGGTCTCCGCCGCACAGATGGCCGCCATCGACAAGCACGCGCGCCGGCTGGCGCAGGCCCTGCAGGCCGACGGCGGTCAGCCATTCGGGGGACCGGGGGCGGCGCCGCTTCGGGAGGAGCTTTCACGCGCCGTCGTCGAAGCGGGTTTGTCGCAGCAGCAATACAAAGACGCCCTGGCCCGCGCCGGCCTGCGCGCCGGCGGCAGCATCAAGGTCGGCGGCCAAATTGTTTATCAGCGTTGCGACCCATCCGATCCCGTTTTTCTGGCCCCCACCGGACGCCAGGCATACGACGCGCGGGACTTCGGCCGTGGCTATGGCGTTCAGCGGGGCCGGTCGGCGCCACGGCGCAGGGTCGCCGGGGCCGATCGCGCCGGGGCGATCATCGGGATGCTCGGCGGCGCGATCGGCCTCTGCGTCGGTGGCGCGGCGGCCGTGACCGCCCTCATCCCGTCGACCGCGTTGTGGATGGGCCCCATCTTGTGCCGCAGCGGGTACGCGATGGCATACAACAGCTCGCACTACAGCTACAAGCCGGGCCAGTCCGGCACCAGCGTGAGCTTCCAATGCATCAGCGACACCGACTTCTACGACGTCAACGACCTCGCGGTCTTTGCGCTGCAGTCGTTGCTGGCCGCGTTTTTGGTGTTCGTCGCGCTGGTCGTTGGCGGCTTGGTATGGCGGCGCTCGCACAAACGGGGCTGATCGCCGCCGGGTGGCGACCACCCGTTTTGCCATGCCGCTACGGTTTAGGGAACACGAGCTAGCACCCATGGAATGAAGATGACGACAGATCACGCAATGCACGAACACGTTGACGGCCAGTCGGCGGATCCCGCCGAGATCGGCAAGCGCATCGATCCCGTCCTCGCCCGCAGTTGGCTGCTGGTCAACGGCGCGCACGCCGATCGGTTCCAGTCCGCGGCGCATTCTCGCGCGGACATCGTCGTCCTCGACATCGAGGATGCGGTGGCACCCAAAGACAAGCAGGCCGCCCGCGACAACGTGGTGCACTGGCTGGGCGACGAAAACACCGATTGGGTGCGCATCAACGGGTTCGGCACCCCGTGGTGGGCGGATGACATCGCGGCACTGGCCCGCACGCCGGTCGGCGGGGTGATGCTGGCGATGGTCGAATCGGTGGACCACGTTACTGAGACCGCCCAACGATTGCCCAACGTGCCCATCGTGGCGCTGGTCGAAACGGCCCGGGGCCTGGAGCGCATCACCGAGATCGCCGCGGCAAAGGGCACCTTCCGGCTCGCCTTCGGCATCGGCGATTTCCGCCGTGACACCGGCTTTGGGGACAACCCGACCACCCTGGCGTACGCGCGGTCCCGCTTCACGATCGCCGCGAAGGCGGCCAACCTGCCCAGCGCCATCGATGGGCCGACGATCGGCTCGAACGCGCTGAAGCTCATCGAGGCCACGGCCGTTTCCGTCGAATTCGGGATGACGGGCAAGATCTGCCTGACCCCGGACCAGTGCGCGGTGGTGAACGAGGGGCTGTCTCCGTCACAGGACGAAATCGCCTGGGCGAAGGAGTTTTTCGCCGAGTTCGAACGTGACGGGGGAGAGATCCGCAACGGCTCCGACCTGCCGCGCATCGCCCGGGCGACCAAGATCCTCGAGCTGGCCCGCTCGTACGGCATCGAGGTGTCTGAATTCGACGACGAGGAAAGGGTTCACTCGCCCGCGCCGTCGGATACGTATCACTACTAGGCCGAGGAGCAAGTCCGATGAGCGCCAGCGTGGACTTTCACTTCGACCCCATGTGTCCGTTCGCCTACCAGACCTCGTTGTGGATCCGCGACGTTCGTGAGCAGCTCGGCGTAATCGTCAATTGGCGGTTCTTTAGCCTCGAGGAGATCAACCGGTCGGAGGGCCAAAAGCATCCTTGGGAACGCGAGTGGTCCTATGGCTGGTCATTGATGCGAATCGGCGCGCTGCTGCGCCGAACGGACATGTCGTTACTGGACCGGTGGTACGCGGCCATCGGACGCGAGCTGCACACCCTGGGCGGGAAGCCGCACGATCCGGCGGTGGCGCGAAAACTGCTCGGCGACATCGGCGTCGACGCGGCGACTCTGGATGAGGCGCTGGACGACCCCACCACCCACGACGAGATTCGCGAGGACCATCAGCGTGTCATCGATGCGGGCGGGTACGGCGTGCCGACGCTTTTTCTATTGGGGCAGTCCCTGTTTGGACCGGTGTTGGTGGACCCGCCGACCGGTCCGGACGCGCTGACCCTGTGGAGCGTCGTTACCGGGATGGCTGAGCTGCCGCACGTCTACGAACTGCAGCGGCCCAAGGCGCCGGCCGATCTCGATCTCATCGGCCGAAGCCTGCGCCCTTATCTCGATGGGCGCGACTGGGTCAGCATCAATCGCGGTGAAGTCATCGATGTCGAGGGCCTCACCAATCAGGGTTGACCCAGGCTGCCTAGGTGTACCGGGTCATGAGGTTGGTGTCAGCCGGCTGATCGGTGGGAGGCCGCCGAGTGCGCTGTGACGCCGTCGAGTGTTGTAGTGCTCGAGCCAGGGTGCAAGGGCTGCGGCGCGGTCGGCGTTGGTGAGGAAGACCTGGCGGTAGGCCCACTCGGTTTGCAGGGTGCGATTGAGGCGTTCGACCTTGCCGTTTTGCCATGGGCAATGCGGCTTGATGAAGATCTGGCGGGCGCCGAGTTCGGCGCAGACATCGCGGATCGAGTAGCGGTAGGCCCACGCGTTGTCGGTCATGACTCGTTCGATACGGGTGATGCCGTGGCTGCAGAAGTAGGCCGCTGCCCGGCGCAGGAAGCCGGTGCAGGTGATGCCTTTCTCGTCGGGCAGGATCTCGGAATAGGCCAGCCGGGAATGGTCGTCGACAAGCGAATGCACGAAGTCGAATCCGTTGCCGCGCTTTCGTTCTAGATCTGGTGCGCATCCTCGGCCATGAGCCCGCCAGCCGCCGCCGTCGGGAATGCGACCCAGCTTCTTGACGTCCATGTGCACCAATTCGCCAGGACGCGCACGTTCATAGCGCACAGCGGTTGCCTTCGAGGCTCGGATCACCCGCCCGGTCATCGGGTCACACGCCCTCAAGGCGGGCACGCCGTAACGTGTCAGCACTCGCGACACCGTGCGGGCCGCCACGCCCAACTCGACGCCGATGGCCTCGGGCCCTAGCCGACGAGCGCGTCGCATCGCCACAATCTGGGCCTCCACCGCCACCGCGGTTCGACTCGGCACAGTGTGCGGGCGCGACGAACGATCCATCAGACCCACCTCACCCTCGGCCGCGAACCGAGCGATCCACTTATGCACACACTTACGCGAAACCCCCATCGCGGCCGCAATGTGAGCCTGAGCCCAGCCGGCACGGTAGCGCTCGACGATTAACAGCCGGCCCTGGTAGGTGGTGCGGGCATTACGGTAGGACACGAGAACCTCCGGAGAGTGATGGACCTAGACAAGCCACACCCCACCCGGAGGTTCTCCTCACATCAAGCCACCACGCCTGCTACCAACCTTCTGTCCCGGTACACCTAGGCGGCATGCTTTGCGAGCACGACGCGGACTCGTAATTCGACGTCGCTGAATTCGATCGTCGGTGCGCGCGGCGAGGCCGTCGACCGGTAGGTTTTGCCCGTCGGTGTGATGAATTCCGCTGTGTGGGTGTGGGTTTCGTCCGTGCTGGTGCTGACCCGCCAGCCGGCGGCCTCCTTCGCGTAGTTGCACCGCTCGCACGAGCCCAGACCGTTGTCCGCGGTGGTGGGCCCGCCGTCGGCCCACGGCCGCGCGTGGTCGCGGTGTCGGATCGGCGCGTCGCAGTAGGGGGTGCGACAACGTTGATCTCGCAGCTCGATGAAAGCGGCCAGGCCGCGCGGGAAGAGGCGGGCCCGTGACTCCATCGCCACCAGTGCCCCCGAACGCGGATGAGCGTAGAGCCTGCGCAGCGTCGCCCGGGAGCGCCGGTTGGCGAGCGCGCCAGCGACCATTGCCCGGGCGACCGCGGCCGGAATGGGTCCATAGCCGCAGAGGTCGGCCGGCGCGGTGGCACCGCCCAGCAGCGTGTCGTCCGAGAGGACCAAGTTGACGGCGATCGGGGCGGGGACCGCCGCGTCGCGTCCGGTGACCCGCTCCACGAGCGTGTCCGCCATGACCTGTCCGCGTGAGCGCCCGTCACAGCAGGTGTCCGCCTGGCGCCGCAGCGCCGCGTACACCGAAACTCCCTGGGTCACCGGCAGCAGCGCGGTCACATAGGTCATCGTGTCGGGCGCCGGCCGGATGGTGACCGTGCGTTCGTTCTCGGCCTTGGCCGCTCGCTCGACGACGGCATGCGGGTCCAGCCGGTAGGCGATCGCCTTGGCGGTGGCGGCCACCCGCGCGTCGCCCATGCCGTTCAGGCTGTCCGGGTCGGCGCATACCTCGGCGTCCAGCGTGCGGCGATCCTCGACGTCCAAGCACGCGCTCTCGCGCACGATCAGGGTGGCCCGCCACTCCGACAGGGCCCCGCATTCCAGCGCCGCCAGCGTGTGTGGCATCTCGTGCACCAGCGCCTTGGCGAAGCCCAGGTGC
Source organism: Mycobacterium sp. (assembly GCF_025965855.1). Lineage (GTDB taxonomy): Bacteria > Actinomycetota > Actinomycetes > Mycobacteriales > Mycobacteriaceae > Mycobacterium. The sequence goes on from NZ_JAOPWB010000174.1 coordinate 29,081, forward strand.
CGCCCGCCGCGGGCCGGGGAATCGCGTCGCGCCAAGGCGATCTCGCTGGCCAGCCCGCGGCCGCGCTGGGCAGCCGGCACCCCGGCGTCGGCCTCGTTCGCGCGGCGCAGCGCATCCAGCGCCGCGGCCAATCGCGCCTGGCCCGCGGCGGCCGCCGACTTCTCCCGCTCCAACTCGGCTATTCCCTCGATGAGCGCGGCCTCGTCGGCATTGCATTCGAACATGCTTTCGATAATAGACCGGTCCACTGACATCGCTAACCTGACAGGTGGGCGCGCTGGCGGAGCTGCGAAAGCTGACCGAGCGCGGCGTCGTGACCCTGGGTGACGGCCACCCGCGAGGAGTCATGCGGCGGTGTTGGCGCAGCTGCTCAAAACCGCTGATCGGCGTGAGACGATCGTGCGGTGCGGCTGGGATTGCACGCGCTGGGAATTGGGGCCGGCGCCGATCGGGCGGTGATCGACGCCGTCGCGTCGGCGGCGGATGGTTGCGGCTTTTCCACCCTGTGGGCGGGCGAGCACGTTGTCATGGTGGATCGATCCGCGTCGCACTACCCCTATTCCGATGACGGCGTCATAGCCGTTCCCGCACAGGCGGATTGGTTAGACCCGGTGATCGCGCTGAGCTTCGCCGCCGCCGCCTCGTCCCGAATCGGCGTCGCGACGGGCGTGCTCCTGCTGCCCGAGCACAACCCGGTGGTGGTGGCCAAGCAAGCCGCGAGCCTGGACCGGTTGAGCGGAGGGCGGCTGACGCTTGGTGTGGGCGTCGGGTGGTCCAGGGAGGAATTCGCCGCGCTCGGGGTGCCGTTCGAGCGACGAGCGGCGCGCACTGTCGAATACGTCGCGGCGATGCGCACATTGTGGCGCGACGACGTTGCCTCGTTCGACGGGAAGTTCGTCCGCTTCGATGCGATCCGGGTCAATCCCAAGCCGGTGCGCGATCGTCGTATCCCGATTGTGCTCGGGGGCAACAGCGATGCGGCGCTGCGGCGCGTGTCCGCTTGGGGCGATGGCTGGTACGGTTTCAACCTCGACGGGCCGGCCGCGGTGCGCGAGCGGATCGACACGCTCGAGCAACTGTGTGCGGACTCGGGGCGTGACCGTGCAGAGCTGCGCGTGTCCGTGGCGCTACGCGATCCGAGCGTCGGCGATATCGGCGCGCTCGCCGAGTCCGGCGTCGACGAATTGGTTCTGGTGGCGGCGCCGCCCGATCGTCCGGAGGCCGCCACCGGCTGGGTGCTCGCGCTGGCCGACCAGTGGATCGGGGCGCTACAGCGGCTTCGATAGGCTGCCGGGTTGATATGAGGGAACCCGAAGTGATCTTGCCGCGGGAACGGACCGATATCGGCGACGAGGTCCGCACGGTCCCGCCGCCGCCCATGCCAGAGGTGCCCGCACCCTACGCATTTCGTCTGGCCGATCCGGACGCCGACGCCGAAATGATCGCGGAGTGGATGAGCCGGCCGCATTTGGCCGAGACGTGGGAATCGGTCTGGCCGGCGTCGCGATGGCGGCGCTACCTGCGCGCGCAACTCGAGGGAGACTACTCGCGACCGTTCGTCGCCAGCCTGGACGGGCAAGACCACGGGTATGTCGAATTGTACCGGGCGGCAAAGGATTCCATCGCCACCAGATACGAATGCGACCCCTACGATCTGGGACTGCACGCCGCCATCGCCGATCTGGATCTCATGAGCAAGGGAATCGCGCAGTTCCTGTTGCCGCACTTCGTGGCCAGCGTGCTCAATGCCGAGCCGCAGTGCCGCCGAATCATGTTCGATCCCGACCACCGCAACAAGACGGCGCGCCGGTTCTGTGAGGCCGGCGGCTGCGTGTTCCTGGGCGAGCACGACATGTCGAACCGGCGAATGGCGCTATACGCGTTGCCCCGCACCGCCGACGACGTGCCCAACCTTCGCGAGGCTTGAGCGCCGGGCTCAAACCTGCGCCGCAACCCATTGCCCGAGGACCGCCGCGGCCACGCCGAGCGCGACGCTGACGACGATGTTCGCGAGCGCCGTCCACGTCTGGCGTTCCTCAGCGAGCCGCTGCGTTTCCAGCATCCAGGTGGAGAAGGTGGTGTAGGCCCCGACGAACCCGGTCCCCACCAGCAGGGCCGCATCCTTGCTCAGCGCCAGGCCCCCGAGGAAACCCAGCAGGAAGGCGCCGCTGATGTTTACCGTCAGCGTCCCGAACGGAAACGCGCGGGCCACCCTGCTGGCCACCGCACGATCGATCACGAAGCGCAGCACTGACCCGATGCCGCCGACGAGCGCTACGCCGGCCCAGACCAGGACCGTGGTCACCTGCGCACCCGCACCCGGCGAACGAATGCGGTCGCCAGGTAGACGGCCAGCAGTCCCAGCACGATGCTGCTGATGGTGTATGCCGTGGCCTTGGCCCAGTGGCCGTGCTCGATCATCCTCAGCGTCTCGACCTGCATCGTCGAGAAAGTCGTTAAGCCGCCGCACAATCCGGTGCCGAGCAGGGGGCGCCGGTAACTCGACACCGGCAACCGCTCCAACAGCCGGGTGGTGAAGTATCCGACCAGGACGGCGCCGACGATGTTGACGATGAACGTCGGCCACGGCCACTGCCCCGGGTCGCGCACCAGGACGGTGCTCAGCGCCGCTCGGGCCAGGGCGCCGATCGCTCCGCCGACGAAAACCGCGGCCAGCTCGCGATAGTCGTGGTGTGCCACGGCTAGCAGCGTAGGGGGTGCGCTTACAAGCGGGTGAACGCGGCAAGTACCTGAGAAGTCGAAGGCGGCGGGGCGCGTAGGGCACGGGCAGAATCGATAACCATGGCCCACCCGCGCGCCGGTCAGCCGGCCCAGCCCGAAGACCTCGTCGACCTGCCCCACCTGGTCAGCTCGTATTACTCGATCGAACCCGACCCGGACGACGTCGCTCAGCAGGTGGTGTTCGGCACGTCGGGTCACCGCGGGTCGGCCCTCAACGGGGCATTCAACGAGCCGCACATCCTGGCCATCACGCAGGCCATCGTCGAATACCGCGCCGCTCACGACACCACCGGGCCGCTGTTCATCGGCCGCGACACCCACGGCCTCTCGGAGCCGGCGTGGGTGTCGGCGCTGGAGGTCCTGGCCGCGAATGATGTGGTGGCGATGATCGACTCGCGCGACCGCTACACGCCGACGCCGGCGGTCAGCCACGCCATCCTCACCTATAACCGCGGCCGCACCGCGGGGCTGGCCGACGGGATCGTCGTCACGCCGTCGCACAATCCGCCGCCCGACGGCGGTTTCAAGTACAACCCGCCCAACGGCGGCCCCGCGGACACCGACGCGACCAACGCAATCGCCAAGCGCGCCAACGAGATTCTGCGCGGCGGGTCGGGCGTGCGGCGGGTGCCGCTGGCACGCGCGCTGGGGCGCGTCCAGCGTTATGACTATCTGGGCACCTACGTCGACGACCTGCCCAATGTGGTCGATGTCGCCGCGATCCGCGAGGCCGGGGTGCGGATCGGTGCCGACCCGCTCGGGGGTGCCAGCGTGGACTATTGGGGGGAGATAGCCCAGCGGCATGGCCTGGACGTGACCGTCGTCAATCCACTGGTCGACGCGACGTGGCGGTTCATGACCCTCGACCACGACGGCAAGATCCGGATGGACTGCAGCTCGCCGGACGCGATGGCTGGGCTCATCCGAACGATGTTCGCCAACCGGGACCGCTACCAGATCGCCACCGGCAACGACGCCGACTCCGACCGCCACGGCATCGTCACGCCCGACGAAGGGTTGCTCAACCCGAACCACTATCTGGCGGTGGCCATCGACTACCTGTACACCCACCGGCCCTCTTGGCCGGAAGGCATCGCCGTCGGCAAGACCGCGTTCAGTTCGTCGATCATCGACCGGGTGGTCGCCGGCATCGGCCGCAAGCTCGTCGAGGTGCCGGTCGGGTTCAAGTGGTTCGTCGACGGCCTGATCGGCGGCACGATCGGCTTCGGCGGCGAGGAGTCGGCGGGGGCGTCGTTCCTGCGGCGCGACGGGTCGGTGTGGACGACCGATAAGGACGGCATCATCCTGGCGCTGCTGGCCAGCGAGATCCTGGCCGTTACCGGATTGAGTCCGTCGCAGCGCTATCGGGAGCTGACCGCCGAGTACGGCACGCCGTTCTACGCGCGCGTCGACGCGCCCGCCGACCGCGACCAGAAGGCCCGGCTGGCCAAGCTCTCGCCCGACGAGGTGACCGCCACGGAGTTGGCCGGCGAGCCGATCACCGCCAAGCTGACCACCGCGCCCGGCAACGGCGCCCCGCTGGGCGGATTAAAAGTCACGACCGCCAATGCGTGGTTTGCCGCGCGGCCGTCGGGCACCGAGGACATCTACAAGATTTATGCCGAGTCCTTCAACGGGCCCGAGCATTTGGCGGAGGTGCAAAAGACGGCCCGGGAAGTGGTGAACTCGGTCATCGGGTGAAGCCGTCGCCATTGTCGCCACATCAGCCACAGGAGTCACCACGCGGCGGCCACAACCGATCCGGGACTGCGATAGCGCATGCGCTAGCACGTTGCCCTCACCAGCGACTTTGAAGCCGTGTTGCCAGTGGTGTAGCTTCGATTGGCACGACTTGGGGCTATGGCGCAGCTGGTAGCGCACCACACTGGCAGTGTGGGGGTCAGGGGTTCGAGTCCCCTTAGCTCCACCAAAGAGGTCTTACTCGAACCGGTGCCCGAAAGGATGTCGGTGAGGGCGAGAGCTAATCCAGAGTGAGAACGATGATCCTGTGCTCGATCCGAGGCTCCCGCAAGGCGGCCTCGTTTCGTTGCTACTGTCCTTGACGCTGCGACCGCGGTGGCTGGCGTCTTTCTCGTCATTGTGAGAGCTGCGCGAAAGTCCTCGAATGGGGGGTTTAGTTCGCCCGATCCAGCTTTGCCTGAGCGACCGCCAGCATCTCCCACATGTTCATTCGAACCCTCACCCTCACTCAGGGGCGATTGAACCTCACGGCTCCGACAAAGGGGGTGCCGCACGGTATTGGGATGGCAGACCAGAAGATCAGCGACCCACGCATCTTTGAAAGTGCCTCTGACCTGCGGCTTTCTGGTGGAGCTAAGGGAGCACTGGCCGCCAGGTGCGCCGCGAACCTCCCCAGTAGTGCAAGAAGACCAGCGCAGGGGTCGCGCCCCAACGTGTGTCGGCGTGAAGCACTGCACCGTCGACGTCTATGACGCGCTTGATGGTGTTCGGCGAAGTCATTGCTGGATTGCGACCGGTGAAGGCGATGAGCTGGTCGAGTGCGGTGGCGTTGTCAGGCATCGGCACGGGTGGATCGAGGCGTGCAGCCTCCGGAAGGCAGCCAGTTGTTCGATGGCGAGCGCGGACTGGGGTAGTCCCGCGGAGATGAATACGGGGACCATCACGTCTTGAGATCAGCGTCGAGGAATGAGTTCACGTCGGTGGCGAACTCGGCGTGATGCTGAAACAGGAAGCCATGGGCCGCATCGGGATAGATCTTGACCGTCGCATCGGGCAGGAGGCCGCCAAGCAGGTGTGAGTAGCGCGGCAGAATCATCCGGTCACTGTCTCCGTTGGCGACGAGTACCGGCTGAGATATGCCGGTCAACCGCTCCAACAGACTGACGTTGGGGATGCCCCACTGCACGACGGCGTCGTAGTGCGCGGTGCGGGTTGGCCAGTCCGTTGGTTCGTCGCGGTCATCGGTGCGAGCAAAGATGCGGCTGAGAAACTCGCCGCCGGCTATCCGGCTGGACTCGGACGTGGTGAAGAACGCGTGCAGCAATTGATCCCCGGTGGTCTCGGGGCTGCCGACGGCGTCAATGATGTCGGACACCCAACCGTGCATGCCTGGCGCGCCTTGCGGCGCCGTCGCGGCCAGCACGATCCGCTCGACGAGGTCGGGGCGGATCAGCGCGATCTCTTGGGCGACAAACCCGCCGAGAGAGTAGCCAAGCAAGTCGACACGGGTCAGGTCGAGCGCACTGATGAATGCGATTGCGCCGTGGGCCATCTGGGTGGCAGACGCAGGAACCTGGCCCGTTGTTGCGCCCACCCCGACGTTGTCGAATGCGATGACTTCGCGCTCTGCGGCAAGGGCGTCGATGAGCGCAGGGTCCCAGTTGTCCAGGTTGCCCCGGAAGTGCTGCAAGAGGACCAGCGGCTGCGCACTGTTCGATGTGCCCATCCGACGGTAAGAGTAGGTGACACCGTTGGCACCCGTCGCCGTCGACGTCGCGGAGTCCTGATAGCTCGCCATACGCCCTCCTCGTCAGATCAAGTTGATTGCATTCAGAAAACGTTGCGCCGCATCGCGGTCGCCGTCGATTGTCAACAGCGGCTCCCATGGCAACCGCTTGGTCGACCACACCAGGAAATCTGATGTTGACGACGTCACCGTTGCGGCGGCGTCGGTCTGGGGTCTTACCGATATAGCTCCGTCAACAACACTGATCACGAAATGCACGGCGGCCGGACCGGTCAGATGAAGAGCGATCGGCGCCGAAATGCTCTGTGGCAGTGCGGGTTGCATCTTGGGGAGCCCTCCCAAAAGCCATGACACGCTTGGGCCAAGCACTGCTTCAGTCAGCGGGGGTAGGTGTTGGTCGATGGGGCCGCGCGGCTTCAAGACGTCGTAGCGCAGGTGAGTTGTCATGTCGAACGTGAACATATCGACGATGGAATGCAGCGGATACGCGCCGAGGTCTAACATCTGAGTTTCCACTGAGGCCAACGGTTCATCCTGCAATGGAGCGAATGTACTCAGCGCCTTGTTAAGTTGCCGCTGGAAGAATTCGACCACTTGCCCGCTCGCCCAGCCACGCTTTTCGTCGACCTGGATGTTGTTGAGCGCCTCGATCTTCAGATCGGGCAGGACCTCGCCGCCCACTGCGGCAATCAAATCCCCGAGGAGACACGCTTCGTGAACCACGACGTCTTGCACCGACCAACCGGTGGCCGCGCTGGGCAGCCGCCACTGATCCTCATCGAGGGTCTCGCAGACCGAGAGAATCTCTCGCGCCGCAAGCTCCATCCCGACCATTCCCGCTTTGCTCATCCTGCTGGCAATCGTTCCCGCGTCCTGGCTGAGGCACCAGTGGCGAGATAGTCACAAGATGACAAGATCTGGCCATCGGAGATCGGCAGTCCGTCATCTCGTCAGTGCCCGGCGGCGTAGCTCTGTCGGTATCGCTGGGGCGACACTCCGACAGTGCGTTGGAAGTGAAAGCGCAGCGAGGCGTAGGAGCCGAACCCGGACTGCTCGGCGACGCGATCGATGGTCAGTCCAGTGGACTCCAGCAGCCGTCGCGCGCGGTCCACGCGTAACCTTGCCAGCAATTCCATCGGTGTGGTGCCGAAATGCTCTCGGAATTGGCGGTTGAGCGTTCGTACACTCACTGACGCATGATTCGCGATGGCCTGCAGGTCGAGCTCGGCGAGTGCGTTGTCCTCCATCCACACGATCGTCGGTTGCAGCGGATGGTCGGCGTCGACGGGTCCGGCGTGCTCGATGTACTGCGCCTGACCCCCGTCCCGCCACGCAGGTACCACTACCCGTCGCGCAGTTTGCCCCGCCAGGTCTGGGCCGTGGTGCTGGCGGATCAGGTGCAGACACAAGTCCACCCCCGAGGCGACTCCTGCCGACGTCAAGACGGGGCCCTCGTCGACGAACAGCACGCTGGGGTCGACGTCGATATCGGGATACCGTCGGGCCAATTCCTCGGCAAACCGCCAATGTGTGGTGGCCCGTCTGCCGTCCAGCAGTCCGGCGGCAGCCAGCGTGAACGCGCCGACGCACATCGATGCGATTCTGACGCCGTTATCGGCGGCGGATTGAAGCGCGACCAGTGCGCGCCGGCCTGGCTCCTCCATGAATCGATGCGACCCCGGCACCACCACCAGGTCTGCTTCCGCCAATGCGTCCAAACCGGAGGAAGTGCGGATCTCGACCTGGCCCCACTCAGCGGTCGTGCTGATCGTGGGGCGTTCCCCGCACACCCGTATCTCGTATCGGGGCACACCCTGGGCGTTGGCGCCAATAGCACCAGCCTCCGCTGCTGCAAGGTTGGCCATGCCGAACACCTGGCCGGGAATCATCAATTCGAAACCCATGACCTGGTCCAGCGCCAGCACAGCGACGATCATCGTGGCTAGATCTTAGCGGTTCCCGGCTATCTGGCCACTGGTGTGCAATGCTCTGTTCCGGCACTGTTGAACCATGTCGAGTCGGCTGGCCCTTCCAGATTCCGATATAGCCTGCGCAGCAAGACAGTTCTTGTTCGATGTCTCGCCGGTACCCGTTGCGCATCACAGCGTGCGTAGTTTCCTGTTCGCCCGTGAGCTCGCCGCAGCCAAGGGGCTATACCCCGATGTCGACTACGACGACGAACTCGTTTACCTGAGCTGCGTGCTGCACGACCTCGGTGTCACCGACTACGCGAATGGCGACCAGCGGTTTGAAGTCGATGGGGCCGACGCCGCGGTGCGCTTTCTGAGCGGCGAAGGGGTGCAGGAAGCGCGGGTCACCACGGTCTGGCAGGCGATCGCGCTGCACACGAGCATCGGCCTCGCGCACAGGTTTGGCGCCGTCCACGCCGTCGCCCAGATGGGCATCGCAGCGGACATCGTCGGCGCTGAAAGACAATTACTTCCAACGGGTTTCGCTGACGCTGTTCATGCGGAGTGGCCACGCTATGACATCGGCTATGCACTGGCCGAACTCATTGCACGTCAAGTCGAAGACAACCCGGCAAAAGGGCCTTCGTTGACCTTGCCCGGTCACCTGCATCAGCTCTATTACCCGACGACACCGGCAGTGACGTGGTTCGACATCGTACGTGCGGCCGGCTGGAACGATCAACCCGGAGCGGCTGGCTCGGCGGAGTCGTCGGGTCAGGGCACTGTGAAATCGCCTGACACGTCGCACCCCAGTTAAGTGGTGACGGTGCCAGTGACACCGTTCGCGTTGGTCCGGCACAACGCTACGCAATGAAGGAAGCAGATATGACAGTTGGCTGGAAACCCCAAATTCTCAGCGAAATTGGCGATCGGGAGGAAATCCGTATCAGCAGCGAACGTACGGGTGGCGGATACAACCGCTGGACTCCGGTCTGGGTCGTACGAGTCGGCGACGACTTGTATGTCCGATCCGGGTTCGGGAAGAACGGGTTCTGGTACCGCCACGCCACTGGCTCGCAGGCGTACGTCGACGCCGAGGGTGTGCAGTACAAGGTCAGCCTCATCCTGGATAGGGACTCTGTCTCGATCGCTGCTGTCGACGAGGCTTACCGGCAAAAATACTCAGCGGATCCGTCACTGCCCCTATTGCTTTCCGACCGGGCGCGTTCAACGACGTCGCGGTTGATCCCGCTTTGACACCGTGAAGTCCAACCCAGCCAGCAGTTCCGGGCGATCACGCAGGGCGGCGCGTAGGAACGACTCGAACGGCCTTTTGTTCCAGGTGATGGTGGGCAGCGCATCTCGGAGCGCCTCGTAAGCCTGCGCCGAGATTTTCTTCACGGCGTTCATCGTCCCACCGTGATCGGCCGACTATTCAGAAGTGGCGGCGGGTCTCGCCTGTAACAAGTTGGGCTTGACGCATGGAGACGGACTCGGTCGACGTGTCCGGAATATGTCGGACCCCAGGTTTACCGTGTTTTGTAGGAGCGATACAAGGAGGCGTGATGGCCAAGGGTGACATCGAGACGTATCACGAAGGCGGAGCCTGGAAGAACCGGGTCGAGGGTGGTCAGAAGGCATCGAACACGGCGCAGACCAAAGCCGAAGCTGAGGCGGTCGGCCGTGACATGGCGATTGACCGCGGCGTCGAGCACATCATCAAGAAGCTCGACGGCACGATCGGCGAGCGCAACACCTACCCGCGCAGCCGCGACAAGAACCCTCCAAAGGGCTAACCGATCACGAATGCGCTCGCGTCAGCGACGCGAGCGGTGCTGGGTCGTTGGGCGGCACGGAGAGCGATATTGGGGCACGCCATGGAAAAGCGAGGACTAGCGCCATCCTGGGCGCTGCCGGAGTTGGACCCCTTGTTCCCGCAACGCAGCAGCGACCGTCGTATGGGAGACGTCGTATTGGGCGGCAAGCCAGGCAAGTGATTTACCTGCCGCGTAATGCCTGGCAGCTTCAGTGACTTGGTCTTCGGTTAGGCCTTGACGGCGAATGGTGATGTCCTGCTCGCGCAGCACACTCGCGACGCGGGTCTTGGAGATGCCGTAGTTAGCGGCGATCTGCTGGGTGGTGTTGCCGGATTCGTACTTCTTGGCGATGTCCGCGACATCAGTGGCGCTCAGGAAGCGCTTGGAGCGATGTGACGGGCGTAACAGGGGTGGACGTGGGGCCGATTCTTGAATGAGTTTCCGCAGGTCAGCGTACTTCTCTCTTAGCATTACCTTATTCGAGTAAGCTCCTATCAGCTCCACCAGTACAAACGGCACTTCGACGCAATTCTCGAAACACCACCCGGCGACTAGCCACTTCCGAGCCGTTAGCTCGCCAAACGGACGGATCATCGCACAAGCCCGGCCAACCCCGACAAACGCCTCAGGAACACGCGTCCTGGCGAAGTGGCGACAACTTTCATCACTGGTATCAAGCCAACAATGGCGACCGAGAGAGATTAATTTTATCGGAGCTGCTTGGATCGCTGGTTTGAGAAGTGTCGTCTCACTGCAGACGCGCTCCGCTTTTGAAGCCCGCCCGACAAACGCTTCTTCGACCTCAGCGCACCCACGACCACGCCTTTCGGCCGGTGAGGGTGTAGCGTCAGGGGTGTTGGTACTCTCAGCCGATCCGGAATGGCTCAGCTTCTGACGCTGATCTGCCCGAGCATCCGCTCACGCCGGACACATCGTTAGTTTTACCGCTCAGTCGGGATAATTTTGAATGTTCCATCGTTGTTTCAGCTATTGATTGCTCCCTTTGGGATGCAACACTTTTCGTACATGCCGAGCTTTGGCATCCTCGGCACCTACTCGCCGACACCATGCGGCCTGGCGACCTTTAGCGCGGCCCTGGCAGACGGACTGACAGCCAGAGGCGCCGACGTCGATGTCGTGCGCATCGCCGACGGTGACGTCTCCGAGGAGCCCAACGTCGTCGGCGAGCTCGTCAACGGCTCGGCTTCGTCCGTAGCGGCAACCTCCGAGCTCCTCAACCAGAGCGATGTCGCCGTCATCCAGCATGAGTACGGCATCTATGGCGGTCCCGACGGAGACGAAGTCGTCCAGATCATGGCCGGATTGCGCGTCCCGTCGATCGTTGTCGTTCACACGGTTCTCAAACATCCGACACCACACCAGCTTTCGGTGCTCGAATCGGTGATGGCATTGGCCGATCAAGTGATCGTGATGTCGGAGGTGGCCGGCCAACGCCTGTGTGCGGGCTTCTCCGTCGACCGCCACAAGGTCATCACCATCCCGCACGGCGCGGCACTCCCCAGCACGAACGGCGTGCAGCATCCCGACCGGCCGACCATCTTGACCTGGGGCCTGCTGGGACCGGGCAAGGGCATCGAGCGGGTCATCGACGCCATGGCGTCGCTCAAGAGCCTGCCCAACCCGCCGCGGTACATCATCGCCGGCCGCACTCACCCCAAGGTCCTCGCCGCGCAGGGGGAAAGGTATCGCGAAGCACTTGTCGCGCAGGCGAAACGCGTCGGCGTCGCCGATTCGGTGTCCTTCGACGCCGTGTACCGCACCCCCGAAGAGCTCACCGCGCTCATCCAGACGGCTACCGTCGTCGTCCTGCCCTACGACTCGAAGGACCAGGTCACCTCCGGTGTGCTGGTCGATTCTCTTGCGAGTGGCCGCCCGATCGTCGCCACCGCTTTCCCCCACGCGGTCGAGCTCCTCAGCAGCGGCGCGGGCACCGTCGTCGCTCACGAGGATCCCGACGCACTGGTCGCAGCGCTGCACCAGCTGTTGACCGATCCGCTCGTCGCCGACTCGATGGCCACCGAAGCGCGCGGGCTGGCCCCGACGATTGCCTGGCCCGTCGTCGCCAACGCGTACGTCGGCGTGGCGCAAGGGCTGCTGGTCACGCAATCGGCACTGACGTGACCGGCGCCGCGCCCACCCAGGGGTTCGCGCACCTGTTGCGAATGACGGACCATCGCGCCACCTTCGAGCACGCGTGCATGAGCGAGCCCCGCCGTGAGCACGGGTATTGCACTGACGACATGGCCAGGGTGCTCGTCGTCACCACCCGCGAGCCCGACGCACCGGGTGCCGTAAAGGGCCTCGCCGGCAAGGCCCTGCAGTTCTTGAACGACGCCCAGTCCTACAACGGCTCCTGCCGCAACCGGATGGACCACGCCGGACATTGGACCGACCAGCCCACCACGGACGACCACTGGGGCCGCTGCATCTGGGGGCTCGGGACCGCCGCCGCCCACAGCGGCGTCAGCCTAGTCCGGCGACTGGCCGTGATTCAGTTCGAGCGCGCTGCCAAGGCCAGGTCACCGTGGCCACGGGCGATGGCGTTCGCCGCCGTCGGCGCCGCCGAACTCCTCAGCTTCGAGCCGGGTAATTCCGCGGCCCTGCGACTCCTCGCCGACTACGCCGCCACCGTCGCGAGACCCGAGACGAAGCCCGACTGGCCATGGCCCGAGCCAAGGCTCACCTACGCGAATGCGATTCTCCCCGAGGCGATGATCGCTGCCGGCGTCGCGCTGGAGGACCCGGACCTGAAACAGCGGGGCCTGGACCTGCTGGAGTGGTTGCTCGACTACGAAACGATTGACGGCCACATGTCGCCCACCCCCGCGGGCGGCCGGGGACCGCAGGACAGCCGGCCCGCCTTCGACCAGCAGCCGATCGAGGTGGCCACCCTCGCCGACGCCTGTGCACGCGCCGCAGCTGCCGATCCGCGGGCGATCTGGCCGGATGGGGTCCGGTCGTCCGCCGCCTGGTTCCAGGGCGCCAACGACTCCGGGTTGCTCATGTGGGACACGGATACCGGTGGTGGTTTCGACGGGTTGTCCGCCGAGTGCGTCAACCTCAACCAGGGCGCCGAATCGACCCTTGCGGTGATCTCCACCCTGCAGCACGCGCAGCGCTTTTCGCTGGTCCCACAATGACTTTGATGCGCACCGGGCTCGTCACCCGCGACCCCCACCGGATCGTGGCCAATCCGGCGCGGGTGATCACCCGGCTCTTCGTGCCCGGCCAGGAGGGCTTCGAGCTTCAGGAGTCCCGAGCGGGTGTGGTGCTCAGGCGCATCCTCGCACTGACCGACGACGACGTTCGGTCGTCCCTGGACGACGTCGTCATCCGCTTCGACGGACGCCACCGTGACCTGGTGGGCACGTTCCGTCGGCACGCCCACGAGCTCGCCGACCGCCTGGATCCCGATATCCACCTCTCCGATGAGCGAATGCTGTTGCTGGGAGCGACCTTTACCAGCGAGTACGCCATCGAGGGGGCGGCGCTGTGCAACCCCAGCATTGTGGCCCACCCCAACCAGACCGGCACGGCGGCAGGCAGCCTGCGATTCGTGATGAGCGTGCGCGGGATCGGGGAAGGGCACCGCTCGTCCGTCGGGTTCCGCACCGGTGTCATCGACGCCGCGGGTCGGGCCGCGATCGACGAGCCGGCCCGCTTCGCCACCACCGGAAGCGTGTCGGGCGCGCTGCTCGACGCCGCGGTGTTCCGCGGCGAACTCGGCCGCATCGGCAATGCCGGCGAGGCCGCGAACTACGTCTTCAACGCGCTCGGCGACCGCTTCACGCGATCCGACCTCGACGCGCGACTCGACGATCTCCGGGCCCACCTGAGCACCCGCGGACACGGGGAGCGCTCGGTCGCCCTGATCCGCACGATCGCCGCGCGGTTTTATGCCGTCGAATTCCCCAGCGAGGTATCGGTTTCCGAGCGAGTGCTGTGGCCGTCGATGGAGGCCGAGCAGGTCGGCATGGAGGACGCCCGCTTCGTCCGCTTCGTCGACGACGACGGCTCGGTCGCCTACTACGCCACCTACACGGCCTACAGCGGATCCCACATCAGCCAACAACTGCTGAAGACCAAGGATTTCCAGTCCTTCACCTCCGGGCCGCTCGTCGGGAAGGCCGCGGCCAACAAGGGTTTGGCCTTGTTCCCCCGACGAATACACGGTCGCTACGCCGCAATGTCGCGATCGGACCGCGAGACCAACACCGTCGCCTTCGCCGACCATCTGGCGGTCTGGACGAGCGCATCGCCCTGCCAGCAGCCGGCCGAGGCATGGGAAGCGCTGCAACTCGGAAATTGCGGCCCGCCAATCGAAACCGACGCAGGGTGGCTGGTGCTCACCCACGGCGTCGGTCCCATGCGAACGTATAGCATCGGCGCGATTCTGCTTGACCTCGACGATCCGACCCGGGTGCTCGGTCGGCTACGACGCCCACTGCTCAGTCCCGCCCACGACGAACAGAACGGTTACGTGCCCAACGTCGTCTATTCTTGCGGCGCGCTCGTTCACGCCGACACCCTGGTGATCCCCTACGGGATCGCCGACGGCGCCATCGGCATCGCCACCGCACCACTTCCGCAGTTGCTGGCCACGATCGTTCAGCAATCAGATCACCCGAGATGAGGTCACCATCAGCAGCATGAGAAGGTCCAGCGACAGAACGCATAATCCGCTCGGCGAGTACGTGCTGCACATGGGTGCGGGATTCGTCGCCAAGGAACGTCCGCGCGTGCTGGAGGCGTTGGCTACGCTCGGGCCGCATCTGGGCCGGTGGGACCCGCCTGACATCAGCCTGGAAGTCTCGTTGCAGGACCGCGGCCGCAAGGAGCAGCGCGTCACGTTGCGGACGACTTTGCCTGGTCTCCCGCCGCTAGTGGCCGTCGCCGGCAACCGCGATATCACGCGCGCTCTTCACGAAGCCATGCATGAGTTGATCCGGCAGCTCGAACACCAGAAGTCGTCGCGCGAACCCATGCACAATCGCAAGCTCGGGCACAACACGATCCGCCACCCGGGCACCTCGGCGCAGGCGCATCGCATCCCGCCTGCACCGTAGTCGCGCGGGTCTCGCCTGCTACGTGCTGCCGCCTCTTCGTCCGACCAATGAGTGTCGACCGCCCGGCATAGTCTTCGGCCTCGTGGGTCCAGATCCTCGCCCGTTCCACTGGATGCCCGAGGACACCGCATGGCCATCACCGACATCGCCGCATACGCGCACCTGACCGCGGCGGACATCACATCCCTGGAGCGCGAACTCGAAGAGATTCGCCGCGACGTCGAGGACTGTCGCCGAGCATCCAACGCGGCGCATGACGAGGCGGAGACGTGCCGCAACCTCTCGACCTGACGACAGTCTTGACGACAACCGTGACGACAGTTGCTGTCCCAGCGACGTCGCCTACACGACCATTTGCGGCCTATCTTGCCTGGTCATGGCGGTTGCCCGATCCTGGCAGTGTGGGGGTCAGGGGTTCGAGTCCCCTTAGCTCCACCACAAAACTGCAGGTCACGGCCCTAAATCTCCTCAAGGCCGCAGCATCGCGATGAGCCCGCGCCAGTAGAGCCCGCAGTCGCACGCGCGACCAGGACAACATGAACTCTGCGAGGCATCGTTGCCCACCCTAGATTGCGTCCACGCTCAGCGCCTCGTCGTTAGCGAAGCATGTCATCGGCACCCGGCGCCTGGACAGCAGTGACTCCATGGCGTCGCCTTCCACGGGGCGCGAGAACAGGAAACCCTGCGCCCGGTGACATCCATGCTCTATCAAAGTCTGTGCGGCAGCTGGCGTCTCAACGCCTTCGGCGACCAGTTGCAGGCCGAAGGCCTGAGCGAGCCCGATGATGGCGCGAACGATGGCCAGGTCGCCGGTGTTGGTGCCCAAGTCGCGGACGAACCCGGTGTCGATCTTGAGCATGTCGACCGGGAGGGACTTCAGGTGCGATAGCACCGCATAGCCGGTGCCGAAGTCGTCGATGGCAATCTGGACCCCGACTTCCTTGAGCTCCGAGAGGGTTTTGCGCGTGGTTTCGATGTCGTGCACCACGGCCCGCTCGGTGATTTCGAGGCATACCGATCCGCTGTCGATGCCGAACTCCTCGATGGTGTCGGCAACACTACGGACGAAGCCGCGGGTGATCAGTTGAACGGGCGACACATTGATGCGCATGATCGCGCCTTGTCCCACCCCGTTGGATTGCCATCGGCTCAATTCGGCGCAGGCGCTTCGCATCACCCATCGGCCCAAGTCTGCGGCGAGGTTGGTCGATTCGGCTACGCCGATGAACGAATCCGGTAGCAGCAGCCCGCGCGTCGGGTGCCGCCAACGGACCAGCGCCTCGGCCCCCAGGATCGCGCGGGTCAGCAAGTCGACTTCGGGCAGGTAATGCAGCAGCAGAGCGTCGCTGTCGATGCCCGCTTGCAGATGGAGTTCGATATCGTTGCGGAAGGCGACGTTGCGGGAGATGTCGTTGGTGCACACTGCGACCTGGTTGCCGCCCGCGCGCTTGGCCGTCAGGGCGGCCTCGTCGGCACAGCGGAGTAGATCCGCGGTGTTGTCGCGTCCGGGCCTGCCCAGCGCCATCCCGATGCTGACCGAAGGAGTGATCACATCGTCGCCGATCTTCAGAGGACCCCGCAACGTCGTCTGAAGCCGGTGCGCGAGCGATTCCGCGGTCCCAGTTAGCATCGCCCGGTCCGGAAAGACCAGGAACTCGTCGCCGCCGATCCGACCGATCGTGCCCAGCCTTCCCATGCTCGCCTGAAGCCTTTCGGCGAATACCCGGAGGTAAAAATCGCCAGCGGCGTGGCCGAAGTAATCGTTGATCGACTTCAGTCGGTCGAGGTCGAGATACAGGACCGCGACGGGTCCGGGGCGTCCCGCCGCGAGTCTTTCGGAAAGTTGCGCAACAGCCGATCGACGATTGTGCAAACCGGTCAAATCGTCATGCTCGGCCAGGTAGCGAAGCCCTTCTTCGGCGGCGATGCGGGCCTGGAGCTGTGCAAACAAAGTGGCGACCGCCCCGAGCGTGCCCACCTCTTCCTGCTTCCACTTCCTGCCACGAAAGTTAACGAGGCCGAGCACACCGGTGGTCACCCCCTTTGAAACCAGCGGTGCAGCGGCCATCGAGGGCGTCGCGACGCGGCGCCTTCCCGTGACCTGGCGTTGGAAAGCCTTGTAAGCGTAGTTTGTCGAGACCGGCGGCCGAATCACAACCGGTTCCGTAGGCTGAACCGCAAGCGGTTCCTTGCCATGCGCGCAAGGGGCGAAGACGTCGTCGGCGCTAGTGAAGTCGACAATCGCCAGGAAATCCGCGTGTGGACGGTTGGGTCGCGGTGGCCATTCCGCGATCAATTTCGAGGCCCCGATCGTTTGGACGTTGTGGCGTAAGAAGCCGGTGTCCGCGTCGAACAGGTGGACGAGCCTCGCCAGTACCTGTTCGCTCAGAGTGGTAGCGGTGGATGCATTAGCCTCCATCAGTTGGGCGGCAATGGAGGTGATGAAGTCTAGGCCGCGCGGCACGGTGCCTCGATTGCCGCGGTGCGCACGGTCTCAACCGGTTCAAGCACATCATCAGAGAATTCGACCCATGCCGGCCCGGTCTGGTGTGGTGTCTCGGTCATCGTTGGACTCCTCAAACATCCAAGTGCTCGCCGTCGTTCGCAGGACGCAGAGACCAACCCTTTACGCGGGGTGGCTAACGCGCGTGTCAACGCTGTGACGCCGACACGGGTGACTCACGGGTGACTATAGTCCCGTTAACGAGCGATCGCTTGGCGTACCTGTATTGAATTGTGTCTAATTCATGACCATAAGTCACTTGCGAACCGGTGATCACGCCGCTCGGTATGTATTCCCGAAATATCCATTACTCCGTCATTCTTGGTTGCATAATGGGCTCGACAGCGACCAGGAGGATCTGGTTTGGACGCGAGGAACGACAACTCCTGCAACGGCGAGGTCGAAGGCGGCGTGGTGGATCCAGCCCCCGATGGTCGGCAGATGCAGGCAGATGTTGTCGAGCAGCGGTACCGGCGGCTGGTGGACCACAGCTCCGACGCCATCTGCGTGCATGACGGCGCCCGCGTCGTCTATATCAACCCAGCCGGGGTCCGCTGGATCGGCGCACAGTCCTGCGCTCAGCTCGTGGGACACGTGATCACCGAATTCGTCCATCCGGACTCCGCTCCCGCGATGCTGGCGCGAATAGCTGCCCTGCGGCACGAGGGGGACACATCTCCCCCTTCGGAGGCGGTGATGCTGCGCTTAGATGGCACCACCTTCGACGTCGAGGCGGTGACGGTGCTGACGGTCTGGGAGGGTAGAACCGCCTATCAGGTGATCTTCCGCGATCTGTCTGCCCAGACGTCCGCCCAGGCGGCGCTGCGCTGCCAGGCGGCGCTGGCCACCTACGTCAGCGACGCGATCATCACCACCACGTCCGCCGGCGTCGTCACCCATTGGAGCCCGGCCGCTGAAACCATCTACCGCCGACCCGCCGCACGAGCACTGGCACTCTTGCTCAGCGAGGCGGTCGGCGCCCCTCTGGACCCCGCCGCGATCATCGCCCGCGGCGGAATCATTCATAGCACCCACCACGCGGCGGATGGAGCGGCTCTGGCCGTGCGGGTCTCCGCCACCGCAATGGACAACGGCTATCTCCTGGTCTGTACGGACCAGACCGCCCTGCGCCGTGCCGAACGATACTTCCAAACCGTGGTGACCACACTTGACTACGGGGTCGCGGTCATCGGCAGCGACGACCGTGTTGAATCCGCGAACCCGGCGGCCGACCGAATATTTGGCACAAGGCCTGAGGTTCTCGAAAACCGGCCAGCCAACAGAGCCTTCGACTGTCCCATCTACGACACCAACGGCCACCTCGTCGGTGCAGACCGGCATCCGCTCACCCAGATCCGGCAGACCGGAACCCCAATTAGTGATTACGTGTTCGGCGTTGATCGCCTCGACGGACAACGGGTATGGCTGTCAGCAAGCTATCGCCTGCTCAACCCGGACGATCCCCAGCATTCAGCGGTGCTCATCTCACTCACCGACATCACCGCACAACGCATCGCCAGCGAACGGCTTGCCTACGAGGCCACACACGACTCGCTGACCGGCTTGCCCAACCGCGCGTACGTTGTCACCCGGGCTACCGAAGCGCTCGAATCCGGCGGCCACCACGTCTTGGCGGCGGTCCTGTTCATCGATCTGGACAATCTCAAGACCATCAACGATATGTTCGGCCACGACGCGGGCGACGACTTGCTACAGATCGCGGCGCAACGTCTCTGCCGCGCGGTCCGATCCGACGACGTGGTCGCCCGGCTTGGCGGCGACGAATTCGTCGCTCTGCTCATTGGCCAGATCGCCCGCCCCGACCTCGACGCACTCGCCCACAGACTCCACGTGACCCTGTCGGAACCGGTCGTCATCGAGGGCATGACACTCCGCATCGGGGCCAGCATCGGAATCGTTGTGATCGAAAACAACGACCCGCGCGGCGCCGCGCAGATCCTGCGCGACGCCGACACCGCCATGTACGAGGCCAAAACCACAGGCCGGGGTAAAAGCCAATACTTCACCGAGCAGCTGCGAGACCGAAAGCGACGACACCCCACCAACCAACGGGACTCGCTCACCGGCGCTCCGAGGGCTTGGCAGGCTACTTCTGAAGCGGGGGGACGGGCCGCTGACGGCTAAAAACCCAGACACCCCTTAGCTCCACTTTTTGAGGCCTTCGTGTCCTTACTCGAACCCGGTTGAGCGTGGACGTCTGGATGTGGCCGGGTTGCACTGTCGGTGGGGCATGCAAGGTGACGGTGCGCGGGCGGGGTTACGCGGTTGTGGTGTGAAAGACCGGCCAGCCAATCTCGGTGCGCCAGGCCGTTTCGTCGCGGGTGTCTTGTGGGCCGACGAGGAAGTATTCGCGAATCGGGCCATCGATGGCGATCGCGTGTTGGGCGACGTGGGTGGCCAGGGCGCCGTAGGCCAGGTCGAAGTCGCGATACGAGCCGGCGTGCACCACTGTGGCCAATTCGGCGGCTGGTACCACGAGTTCGGTGAGGCGTCCGGTGCGTCGGAAGTCACCGCCGAAGGGGACGAAAACGGTCGCCTGCCCTCGTTCGCTGGCGATTAGCTCGTCGGCGAAGATGCCCCCAGCCGGCCCGCGGACGCGCACGCCTTGAGCAGTCAGGGTGGCATACAACTCGGCCAGAGCCCCCTGGACCCAGGTCAGCGCATCGCTTACGTCGACCACCTCGCTGATCGCGACTGCCTTGGTCGCTTCGACTCTGCGGTAACCTATCCGGCCTTCAGCGACAGGCCCGGGCTCAAGCAGCTCACGCAGCGACTCGACGGCCCGCTTGGTCTGCGCGAGTTGGGATTCCAGCCGCATGAGGTGCGCATTGATCAATTCGTTGCGTCGACGAATGTCTGTGGTGCTCATAACGGTGTCGATCTCGTCGAGCGGCATTTCCAGAGCCCGGAAGCGGCGAATGATCTGTGCCGTCGAGATTTGGTCGATGCTGTAGCGGCGGTAGCCGGTAGCGCGATCAACATCAACCGGCTCGAGCAGCCCGATCTGGTGGTAGTGGCGCAGCATCTTGACGCTCAACTGCGTCGCACGGGAGAAGTCCCCGATAGACAACAGCGCGCCTGAACTCATGGCCTCAGTGTGCACTCTCCCAATGGGGGAGAGTCACGCTCCGAACGAGCCTTGACTCGCCCACGATGTCAGCGCGCACGGTGGGATCACCGGCGCAACACCGCGCCAGTCACGAATTGGGAGACGAGAGTATGAAAGAGGCTGACCTGACGGGGATCGTCGCCGAACACATCGACGCGATCAACGCCGCGGACACCGATCGCACGGTGGCCACGTTCGCCGAAGATGCCTACGTCAACGACAACCACCGCGAATTCGTCGGAATCGACGCGATCCGCCGCTGGGTAGCCAAAGAAATGGTCGGCGAGAAGGTGACCATCGAAGTGCGCGAGGTGCTCGATCATTACGGCGACACCGTGGTGCGTGGGGCCTACGACGGCACGTTCGACCGGACCAATCTGCCCGACGAAATTGTTCTGACGAACTACTTCAGCGTGCGCGACGGCCAGATCGTCAGCCTCGCGATCGTATTCAATCAGCCCGCCGACTACTGACCTGGCACAGTCCGGCACACAACACGAAATTGGAGGATCAACTGATGGTGCGACTGGCTGGCAAGGTCGCCGTGATCACCGGCGGCAACAGCGGTATCGGGTTGGCGACCGCACG